>CAYYSS010000307.1:0-3842 GCA_964474325.1 uncultured Nitrospirota bacterium | reverse complement strand
GTTTCTTTATCCGCACTCTCTACGCTATGTTTGGAAGGGACGGGTGAGGGGCGACAGGCAATGGGCGAGAGGGGAAGAGGAAGGGAAAGGCTGGAAAAAGACGTTGGCCCGGCTTCGCCAAAGGCTGCGCCGGGGCAAGCGGTCGGCCGTTACTAACAACTGGCAACCAGCAACCAAGAACCAGCCACTTGCCTTTCGCCCATAGCCCCTTGCCGGTCATAAAACGTTATTAAGGAGCCTGTATGGCGAAAACAGTGGTTTTGCTTGGGGACTCTCTTACCGAATGGAATGATTGGCAGAGAGCGTTTCCGGACATGGACGTGGCGAACCTGGGAATCGCCGGTGAGACGGTCGAGGGGCTGCGGTCCCGGGTCGGGCCGGCCGTTTCCCGGTACCCGAAGGCGGACTATGTGTTCATCATGTCGGGGATCAACAATATGGCGATGGGGTACCGGGATTTCCTGCCCGCGTACCGGGAGATCGTCCGGGTGGTGAACAGGACCTGCCCGCAGGCCCGGGTCACCGTTCAGAGCATCCTGCCGACCCTCGGGGATTGGGTCGCGCCGGCCGACGTCGTGGAAATGAACCGGGCCCTCGAAATGATTGCCGAAGAGGAAAAGGTCTTCTTCCTGGACGTCCACCGCGCCTTTGTCGACGCCGCGGGCCGGGCCCGGCCGGACCTTCTCGAGCCCGACGGGGTCCATGTATCGCAGGCGGGGTACCGGGTCTGGGAAGACCTTCTCAAGCCCCTCCTCGTCCCGTGAGCCCCCGGTCCGCCTCCCGTGTACGACCAGTTTAAGCGCTACACCGAAAAGATCCTGAGGGACCGTACCGCCCCCCGTGAAGGGGTCTGGTTCTACGCACTGGACGACCGGCTCTCGAGATCGGGACCCGCGGAGGCCCCGTTCGGCGACACGGCGGTCGAAGAAATACTTCGGGACCTGAACGCGGCGGCCCTCCTTGTGGTCCGGGCAACGGAACCCTGGCCCCACCTGATGGCGGAGGGGCTGGCCCCCGGCGAAAACCGGATCGTCCCCCGGGACAGCGAGACGAAAACCTTCTTTCACGATATCCCCGTTATTCGCGACGTGTCGCTCCGGCGGGAAGAAGTCCTCCCGGCCCTGCTTCAGGCCCTGCGGGAGCGGAAGGGGGTAGTCACGGAAAGCGGGCTGATCGTCACCCGTGGATCGCTTACCGTAGAGCAGGCCTATATCACCCTGAGTTCCATAATCCACGCCTGTTTCGTGGCCTACCACCTCGGCGGCCTGGTAAACGGCGTTCGCCCGGGGGATCCGGACCGGGTCCGGGGGGGCTGGGAAAACCGCCGGGCCATGGCCCCGGTGCGGCCCGAAGACCTTGCCCCGGGTCCCCTGGAAGGAGCGGATACGGTCCGCCGCGAGATGGTTCTCGCGGGAAGGATGCTGGTACACGGCGGCCTCGTGGATTCGTTCTTCGGAAACCTGAGTTATTTCGACGGCGAAACGATCTGGATCAGCAGGACGGCGGCCTCGCTGGACGAACTCGACGACGGGATCGACCCTGTTGCCGTGGACGGGACGTCAACCGCCGGCGTTACCGCGTCGTCGGAACTCCCCGCCCACCGGGGGATTTACGAGAATACGTCCGTACGGGCCGTGCTTCACGGCCACCCCCGGTTTTCGGTGACGGCCTCCATGCTCTGCGACCGGTCCGACTGCACGGTCAGCGACTGCGGCAAGTCCTGTCGCGAGGTGCGCCGCCTTCAGGTGCCGGGCGTAGGCGCGGTGCCCATCGTCTCGGGTGAAATCGGCCGGGGTGGGCTTGCCGAACGGATCGTACCGGTCATCGGCGAGACCGGTACAGCACTCGTCTACGGTCACGGGCTCTTTGCGACGGGCACGAACGGTTTTCGCGAGGCCATGGATCGGATGGCGCGGACGGAGGACTACCTGGGCCGGTGGATACGGGAAAGGCTGGTTGCTGGTTGTTAGTTGTCAGCTTCCCCCTTATACTTTTCCTGATACACCTGCTCCCAGGCCCAGGCGTTCCGGATGATTTCGTCCAGGTCGTCGTGGGCCGGTACCCACCCGAGTTCGCTGCGGATCCGGTCGGAGTCTGCAATCAGAACGGGCGGATCCCCGGCCCGTCTGCCGGTCTCTTCCACGGGGAAGTCCGTGCCCGTAACCGCCTTGACCCGTGCTACGACCTCCCGCACGGAAGTCCCGTGGCCGTAACCGCAGTTGTAGACCCGGCTCGTACCCCCGTCGGCCAGGTGGTTTAAGGCGACCACGTGGGCCTCGGCCAGATCCTCGATGTGAATATAGTCCCGGATGCACGTCCCGTCGGGTGTTTCGTAGTCGGTGCCGAATATATTCATGCGGGGCCGGGCCCCGTAGGCGGTCCGGAGGGCCACCGTGATCAGATGGGTGGCGTTCCGCCGGGCCTGGCCGATGCGCGCCCTGCGATCCGCCCCGGCCACGTTGAAGTAGCGGAGTGAGACATACCTGAGATTCGTCTGCTCCGCCGTGTCCCGGAGTATCTGCTCGACCATGGCCTTCGACTGGCCGTAGGGATTGATAGGGGCAAACGGCGTGTCCTCCCGTACCGTACCGTCGGCGGGGATACCGTAGACCGCGGCGGTGGATGAGAAGATGAATCGGTTCACCCCGGCGTGTCCGCAGGCCTCGAGAAGATTGACCGCGTTTATCGTGTTGTTGCGATAGTACTTGATGGGTTCCCGGACGGATTCCTCGACCTCGATAAACGCGGCAAAGTGCATGACCGCATCGAAATTGCCCGTCCCGAGGAGCGTATAGAGGAAGCCCCGGTCGGCAAGATCCCCCTCGACCAGGGTCCCCGCGATCACCGCCCAGCGGTTTCCATAGGAGAGGTTGTCGACCACCACGACCTCGTGGCCCAGCTCTTCGAGCCTGACCGCCACATGACTCCCGATATATCCGGCCCCGCCGGTCACAAGTATTTTCATAAGATATAGCTCCTGGTTCAAAGTCCCTTTTCCCTTCTTACTCCTCCCGTCTGTCTTCCGAAGATCGCTCTCCCACCCAGTAATTCGGTCTCCGGTGCTGGTGCGCGATCGCTATGACAAAGATGTGATCATCCTCGAGTGAATAGAGAATCTTGTACGGGAACGTGCGCAGGAGACATCTTCTGATCTCCTTGCGCTCCCGCACCCATCCCTGGGGCCATTTGACAATTCTCCCGAGCGCGTCCTTTACATCGCTTTTAAAGCGCAGCCCAAGCCCTTTCTGCTCGAGTTCCAGATAAGCGACAGCGTCATTGAACTCCAGCACTGCAAGCTCCGAAAATACGACTCGCACGTCACTCGGCAAAAACTTCTTCCATGGGAATACCGTTCAATCGGCCGTCCCGGTACGCTCCAAGCCGGCGTTCCGCCTCCCTGGCCCAAATCTCGTCTACGGTCTTATCCGGTTCGTCGAGGCTTCTCATAATCCCGTCGAGCAGGGAAAGTCGATCCTGCGGTTTCAACCCGAGCGCTTGATCAAGAATTTCTTTTACGTTCACGGGACACCTCCCAAATTCGACAGCAATACGCTCCAATGGATCTATTTTTACAAACAGCCCGCAAAAGGGCAAGCTGAAGGTCCGGCAGCCCCGCGGGGCTGGTGGCTCGTGGCTATAGGCGATGGGAAAGTGGCTAGTTGCCAGTTGCTCGTAGCTAGGGGGAACGGCCGACTGCCGACCGCCTGCCCCGGCGTAGCCTCCGGCGAAGACGGGCCAACATCTTTTCCCCGTCTCCCGTCTAACGTTTCCCTTCTCCCGTCTTACTCCTGTTGTTGCAAAAGAATTCCCGCGAAAGGGGCCGGTGGGATCAAAAAAATACG
>CAYYSS010000306.1:0-3853 GCA_964474325.1 uncultured Nitrospirota bacterium | reverse complement strand
CGGCGTTATTATTGGTTGAAACAGCGCCGGGGCGCAGGATTTCGTGCCGATTCCGGAATTCACGTTCCGTGGCGTCTACGGTACCGCGTTCGGACCCGTTCGCCGTTTCAGGAAAAGTGGTGGCCGTGCGTATTTTCTTGATTCCACCGACCCCTTTTCCGGGGAACTTTTGCAACGTTAAGGTTAATACGCCGCTACAAAACCAGGAATACGCCTGCCGTCTTTTAAACTTCGTCGAGCGCCTGCCTGAGGTCGTTGATCAGGTCGTCCACGTCTTCGAGCCCCAGGGCCAGGCGGACCAGGTTGTCGACCATACCGATATCGTTTCTGTATTCTTCCGAATAGTCGAAAAACGACATGGTCGACATCTGTGTCACCAGGCTTTCGCTCCCGCCGAGGCTCGGCGTGATCAGGAAAAGCTCCAGGGCGTCGATGAACCGGCGGGTCTCCGTGTTGCCCCCTCGTACCAGAAAACTCACCATGCTCCCGTTTCCCGACATCTGCTCTTCGGCGATACGGTAGTCCGGATGGGACGGCAGTCCCGGGTACCAGACCTTTTCCACTTTCGGATGGGCCTCGAGCATTCCGGCGACCTCCAGACCCGCCCGGTTGTGGTGTTCCATACGCATTCCAAAGGTCTTAAGGCCCCGTTCGAGGAGAAAACACGTAAACGGCCCGGGGGTGGCCCCGATCATCCGCTGGGTCTTATACGCCGGGGCCATGAGTTCGTCCCGCCCGAGCGCAACACCGGCCATCAGGTCGTTGTGTCCGCCCAGGTATTTCGTGGCGGAATGGATCACGATGTCCACTCCCATCTCCAGGGGCCGGATGTTATACGGTGTAGCCAGGGTAGCGTCGATGATCGTCATAACGCCGTGGGCCTTGGCGACCTTGACGATGGCCTTGAGATCCAGCACCCTGAGGTAGGGATTCGTGGGGGATTCGGTAAAAATAATATTGGTCTCGGGCCGGATCGCCGCCTCGATCGCCTCGGCCGTGGGATCGACCAGCGTAACCTCTATCCCGAACTTGGTGAGAAACTCCTTCGCAAAATCCCGCGTCTGGCGATAGCAGTCGTTCGTAAAGATAATGTGGCCGTCCTGCTTCATATAGGTCATAAGTACGAGGATAACGGCGCTCATGCCCGACGAGTACAGGACCGCCCGCTCGGCGTTTTCAATAGCCGCGAGTTTTCGTTCGCACTCCATCTGGGTGGGATTTCCATACCGGGTATATTCGTGCTCCCGGATAACCCGCCCTTCTCCCTTGGCCCGCATGAAATCCTCGACCTCGTCGGCCCGGTCGAAATAAAAATTCGACGTGTGGACGATGGGGGTCGAGACCGCGTAATAGGGTTTCGGAACCCTGCCCCGGCCGTGAACGGCCAGGGTCGAAGGTTTCCAGTTCTTGGCGCTCGAGGACTGATCGGACATTAGATGGTTCTCCTTTTCTTCAGCGCCTGATCGAGTGCGTCTTTAACCGCAGAGATCCGCGCCGGAAGTTCAACGGGTTTGTTTGCATAGCGGCATGGGAAATCCATGAGACCTTCGTGGTACCGGACCTTGAAGTCCGTGAACTTGAGCCCGTGGGCGGTCGATATCACGACCACATGTTCGGCTTTATCGATTTTTCCGGCCTTCAGGAGTTTGACCAGGGCCGCCAGGGCCACGCCCGTGTGGGGGCAGTTGAACATCCCCGTGGTGTCCCCCAGGGCCGCGGCATCGGCCAGTTCCTCTTCCGTGGCGTCCACCACGGTGCCGTCAAAGGTCTTGAGCGTCCTGATGGCCTTTTCCACGCTGACCGGGTTACCGATCTGGATGGCGCTCGCCAGGGTCTTTTTCGCCTGAACGGGTTCGAAGGTCTCGAAATTCTTCAAATACGAACGATAGAGGGGATTGGCGTTTTCGGCCTGGGCCACGACGATCCGGGGGAGGCGATCGATCAGCCCGAGGTCGCGCATCATGACGAGCCCGTTTCCAAGAGCCGAGACGTTCCCGAGGTTGCCTCCGGGGATGATGATCACGTCGGGACAGGCCCAGTCGAACTGCTGAACGATCTCGATCCCTACGGTCTTCTGCCCCTCGATGCGCACCGAGTTCATGGAATTGGCCAGATAAATGGTCTCGTCCCGGGCGATTTCCTGAACGAGCTTCATGCACCCGTCGAAATCCGTATCGAGCGAAAGCACCAATGAGCCGTTTGCTATGGGCTGGACCAGCTGGGCCACCGAAATCTTTCCCTTCGGCAAAAGCACGATCGACTGGATCCCCGCGGCGGCGCAATAGACCGAAAGAGCCGCCGAGGTATCTCCGGTGGACGCGCAGGCCACGGCCTTGATCGGCGCCCCCTCCGCGATCATCTGCCGCACGTTCGAGACCAGCACCGTCATACCCAGGTCCTTGAACGACCCGCTGTGGGAATTACCGCAGAGTTTGAGCCAAAGGTTTTCGAGGCCGATCATTTTGCCGAAACGCTCGGCCCAGAACAGATTCGAGCCCCCCTCGTAGAGGGAAACGATATTGTCGTTGTCGAGCCCCGGCAAGACCCACTCTTTTTTGCCCCAGACCCCGGAGCCGTAAGGCCATTCGGTGGATTTATAGCGAATCTCGAAAAGATTCTTCCACTCCTCGGCCGACCGCTCGCCAAGAGCCGCCATGTCGTGCCTGACCTCGAGGAGCGACCCGCAGGTCTTACACTTATAAACGATGGAATTTGTCGGGTATTGTTCCCCGCACTTCTCGTTAATACATTGAAACCACGCGCGATATTCCATACTCACCTTCCCCGCTCGATCAACAACGATACCGCCCCCCACCGGGCGTACAGGCACGATATCGTACCGCCTCGGCGGTGATCAATGCAAAGGGTACCGCGGAAAGGGCCTACTCGATGACCATCCTGTCGATCACCAGGGTACCGCCGGCGATCGTGAGCACGCCCTGCAGGATACTGTAGGCGTCCTGGGAAGCATAGACGCAGTCGCGCCCGCCGAGAAACGTAACCTCGCCGGGAAGATCGGCCGACACATCCGGTTCCGTAAAGTTATTTCAGTATATTATGGTGCGGCAACGGGTGCCGTTTCTCGAGAAATCCACGGATCGTTCCCTCAAACGACTCGGGCTACAGTCATTATAGCCGAAGACGGCCGTCAGCCCCCGCCGACGCCGGCGAGCGGCATTGACATGTTCCGTAATAAAACAGTATCGGCGCATCGGGGGGGCATTTGGGCTTTTTTCGGGATCTTGTATAGAATATGATGTTGCGCAGTGCAATCCCGCTAAAAAAAAACACCCCTACAGGGAGGAATTTGGATGCCGCAAGTTGAAGAGAAACGTACGTTGAGTCCCGGATGTCCTCCGGAACGAACCCATTTCGCGCCCTGCCGGGCCGCCTGCCCGGTGAATACGGACGTGCAGAACTACGTCTGGCTGATCGGCGAGGGACGGTACACGGACGCCCTGGAGGTGATCCGCTCGGTAAATCCCATCGCGTCCGCCTGTTCGCTCATCTGCCACCACCCCTGCGAACAGCAGTGCCGCCGGTGCGAGGTGGACGAACCCCTGGCGATCCGGCACCTCAAACGGTTCGCCCTGGAGCAGGCCACTGATTACCGCCGGGCGAAACGCAAGGCCGTCCCGAAAACCAAGGAAAAGTCCGTGGGGATCATCGGTTCGGGGCCTGCGGGCCTCACCGCGGCAAGCGACCTTGCCGACCTGGGCTACCCGGTCACCATTTACGAACAGAACCCGGATCTCGGGGGTATGCTCTCCGCGGCCATCCCCACCTACCGCCTTTCCCGGGAAGCTCTCAAGGAAGACGTGGACGATGTCCTGGCAAAGGGCGTTGAGGCGGT
>CAYYSS010000305.1:0-3861 GCA_964474325.1 uncultured Nitrospirota bacterium | reverse complement strand
CCGCCCCTTTTGATAAATTCACAGAAATCACTTCCGAGAAGTGCGGAATGTAAGTACAGAAAGCCGTTGAGCCGAAGAAAAAGAGCCCGGCTCCCCGTGGGAAACGGTCCGTGGAAACGCCGAAAGGCGTAACGAAGCGCTTCCTCAAAAGCCGGCCTGCGTGCCGGGTCACCTTCCGCATACCGGGGGAAGAAGGCGGCGCGTCCGCCGCCGTGGCCGGCGATTTCAGCGCGTGGGAGCCGCAAACCATGAAACCACTTAAAAAAGGCGGTTTTTCGCTGACGCTCGAACTCGCCACCGGAAAATCCTATGAATACCGCTACCTCATCGACGGCCGTACCTGGTGTAACGACTGGCAGGCGGACCGTTACGTAAAAAACGTGCACGGCGGTGATAATAGCGTGATCGAGCTTTAACCCGGACTTCCCACGGTCCTTCTCCTGTGGAACCGGCGCGGGCAGCGCCGGCCCCTTGCCCCGTTTCCGCCCCATCAGTACAATAGGGCGGCTCGCGGAGGAGCCAAAAAAACAAAAGGGATTCGGCCGGCGGGGGAAACCGGACCGGGAAAGGGGAAGAAACAACGTGAATATTCTCATCTTTGGACCAAACGGAAGCGGCAAGGGCACCCAGGGTGCCATCGTACAGAAAAAATTCGATCTGCCTCACATTGAGTCGGGGGCGATCTTCCGCAAGAATATCGGTGAGGGCACGGAACTGGGGAAGAAGGCCAAGGCGTATATCGATAAAGGCGACCTGGTGCCCGACGATATCACCATACCTATGATCCTCGACCGCCTCCGGGAAGACGATTGCAAAAATGGGTGGCTCCTCGACGGGTTCCCCCGGAACCCCGCCCAGGGCGAGGCGCTCGACAAGGCCCTCAAGGATGCGGGCATGAGCATTGACTACGTCATCGAGATCCAGCTCGACCGCCAGATCGCCAAGGAACGGATCATGGGGCGGCGTCTCTGTGTCAACGACAACAACCACCCGAACCATATTGCCTTTGACGCCATCAAACCGGTGGAAAAAGACGGCAAACTCGTCTGCCGGGTCTGCGGCGGGGACCTGAACACCCGGGCCGACGACCAGGACGAGGCGGCGATCAACAAACGTCACGATATCTACTACGACGAATCAACCGGCACCATGGCCGCGGTGAACTACTTCAAGGGGCAGGAGGGCCTCAAGTTCGTGGCGGTCGACGGCTCCGCGTCGATCGACAAGGTTTCAGAAAGCCTCATGAGCCAACTCAACTGATTTTCGGTACGATTGACCACGGCCGGTACGCGCACGTCCGCGCGTACCGGCTTTTCGTTACCCGCTCGGGTTGACGCACGGCCGGAAGGCCGCTAAGATGCGGTATGGGCGCATTCGTTTTTCTCGGACGAAGGAGTCTCGCGGCACTTGCCGGTGCGGCAATCCTGGTTCTCTGCCGGGGCGGGGAGGCAACCGGCGGCGAATACTACCGATGGACGGACAAAGACGGTACTGTCAGTTTCTCGGACCATACGGGCAATATTCCGTCGAACTACAAAGGAACCGTTGAGGCCCACGGAACGCCGGCGCACAAGGAAGCTGCCCGTCCCGCCGGGAACGTTCCCGACCGCGGTTACCGCCCCCCGGCGACTCAGCGTCCGGTAGAACCGCCCCCCGACCGCGTTGAACCCGAACCCTCCTGGGAAATCCCCTATACCCCCGTCGGCGCGGGCGGCGAGCAGAGAATCATCATACCCGTAACCCTGAACGGCAAGGTTACCGCAAAGATGGCCGTTGACACGGGGGCGCCGGGCATGGTGCTCTCCATGGACCTGGCGAAACGGCTCGGTGTGCTCGACGAACGCACGGCGGTACTCACGACCGCCGGGGGCATCGGCGGAACCACACCGGCGTTTCGCACGATCATTGATACCGTGTCCGTGGACGGTGCGGAAGACCGTTTCGTACCCACGACAGTCCTTACCTCCTCTCTTTCTCCCTCGTTCGAGGGGCTGGTCGGCATGGATTTCATGTCGCGGTATTCCATGCGGATCGATCCCGTCCGGACGGTGGTGATCCTCACACCAATTGTTCCCGAGGGCAAGGCCCCGGGGGGCCACGACGAGCGCTGGTGGCGTTCCACGTTCCGGGAGTTTTCCGGATTGAAGACGAGTTGGGCGGGATATGTGGAAAAGCTGGACGAGCTGGAACGGTCGGGCGGCGTCCGAAAAAATCGGCTTGCGCGCCTTCGGGAAATGAAGGACATGGCCGTCCGGCAGAAGGACGAGGCGGACCGTCTGTATAACGAACTTCTCTGGTATGCGACCGACAGCGGAGTCCCCATGGACTGGCGCAACGAATAGGCGGCTTTTGGAAGTTAGACGGGAAACGGGAGACGTGAACGGACCGTAAAAAACGTTGGCGGTCGGCGGTCGGCGGTCGGCAGTTCCCCGTCGCCCGCCTTGGGCCTCTCCCCCCTCGCCCATCCTTTGCAAGGTTGACAACCCCGCCTCCGAAGGATACATTTGACTGTGGAGCTTCTTTCGTGTTCATAAATACACAACGTTCGAGAACCCTCGCGTGTGACCGTTATTCCGTTGCGCGGCTGCGCATATGACGGTCTCCCGGAACCTCGTCATTATCCTTTTCATCGGGGCTCTGAGCGCCGCTGTTATGATCGCGGCGGTCTCTATCCTCGTTGCGCTCTACGGTCTGCCGGCGGATATCCGCGACCGCTCTCCTGAACAACCGATACCGTTCAGTCACCGGCTCCACGCCGGAGATCTGGAGATTCATTGCCTCTACTGCCACCGGGACGCCCCCGTTTCCCGCACCGCGGGGGTACCCTCCATGGAGACGTGCATGGGGTGTCATCGCTCCATAGCCCGGGACGGCGCGGGCGTGAAAGCTCTCACGGCCGCCTTCGATCGCAAGGAACCCATCGCATGGATCAAGATCCACGACGTGCCGGATTTCGTTTACTTTCCCCACAAAGCCCACGTATCCGCCGGGCTTTCCTGTAAACGGTGCCACGGACCGGTGCGGGCCATGGAGACCGTCGCCCGGGTTTCGAGTCTCACCATGGGCTGGTGCCTCGGGTGCCATAATAAAAACCGGGCGGGTGTTGACTGCTGGACGTGTCATGTATAGTTTCTTGCAAGTACAAATGACGACAGAACGCGCATGGTTCCAACGTCCCCCGTCCCCTTTTTCCCCTTTGACAAAGGGGGACCGAGGGGGATTTCTCCTCCTTCCGGAATTTACCCGAGGGGCCGGGGGGGCAGCCATTCGCCGATCCCGCACCACGTCTGAAACGCCCCGTGATCGTCATTCCGGACTCGACCCGGGACGGGCCATGGATTCCCGCTTGCGCGGGAATAACGAACAGAGAGACCTTGACTCCGTATCGGTCAGGACACGGGCGGAAGGATGAAACGAAGGGATTTTCTCAAGATAAGCGGAACGGCCGTTGCCGGCGGCGTGCTGTCCGCCTGCGCGGGCGAACCGGAAAAGCTCATCCCGTTTCTCGTCCCCCCCGACGACGGCTCGATCCCCGGAGAGGCGATCTACTACGCAACCACGTGCCGGGAATGCCCCGCCGCCTGCGGGACCCTGGTACGGGTCGCCGAGGGCCGGGCGAAGAAGATCGAGGGCAATCCCCTGCACCCGGTAAACCGGGGCAAACTCTGCGCCCGGGGACAGGCGGCGGTCCAGTCCCTGTATCATCCCGATCGGATACGCACCCCGCTGAGACGCACCGGCGCGCGGGGCTCGGGGAGCTTTGAACCGATCACCTGGGACGAGGCCCTTCCGGACCTTGCGGCGCGCCTTGACTCTCTCTCCGGCGGGGGGGCGTTTCTCCTGGCGACACCGCGGCTTACC
>CAYYSS010000304.1:0-3863 GCA_964474325.1 uncultured Nitrospirota bacterium | reverse complement strand
TCAGAAGGCTTGTTTAATCAGAAAAATCAGGACGGTTTAATTCGGAAGACAACACGGGGCGCCTGGGAAATCCGTTGGCTGGCGTGGCGCTTCCGCACCATGGGCGGGGAACTGGAAAATACCGTTCAACATCTCCTTGCCGCCGAACGCAAAGCCCGGGAGTACGCCGGAGCCGGAACGGCCCGCGAAACCGTTCACCCCGACGGGGAAGCCCCTGTTCCCCGGGTCGCCCCCTCGGAAAACGCCGGGCATGTTCGATCGGACGAACTCGAAGATTTGAGTCTGCGTCTCGAGAATATGAGCCCGAACGAACCCCACGCCGGAAAGCTCGCCCGCGAGGCGTGGGCGTACTACCGGCTTGAGGCAGAAAAAATCGGCGCCGTCGAATTAAAGAACCGCCTCGAAAACGCCGCCTTCCGCATACTCGAACCAGATGAGTACGCCCGACTCGGTCAGGAACTCAAAGCGATGACCACGGCACTATCCGGATGGGCGGAGGATACGATGAAGACGCTGGCGCTTGCGCTGGAAGCCGACTTCGTCCCGTATTCGACCATCACCTTCCGCGTAAAACATATCGCCGGCGTGTGGTCCAAATGCCGGAACAAGAACCTGTCGATCGAGCAAATCCACGACCTTTATGCATTTCGGGTCGTCGTGCCGGCCGAGACAGACTGTTACTGGGCGCTGGGTGTAATTCACCGAACGTTCACGCCGGTACCCGGGCGCTTTAAAGACTACATCACGTCGCCCAAGGCAAACGGATACCAAAGCCTCCATACCTGCGTTCATGCCGGGCAAGGTCCTGTATTTGAGGTCCAGATACGCTCCGTCGCCATGCACCGCCACGCGGAAACCGGTTCCGCGGCCCATTGGGTCTATAAAGGCAGTCAGGCCCTTCCGGGAAGACACGAGCGGGGTCTCCTGGGTCGTCTGGTCGGTTTCACCCGATCGGGCGCACATTCCCGGTAACGCCGATCCTCGAAGCAACCACGCGGTTACTCCGCGGTTACTCCATCGTCTGCTCGGTTGTGATTATATTCTCAGGTTCGAACCGTACATCGATTACCGGTTTTCGGGTCCTATCCTCAGGCCCGGCAGTCGGCTCTCCGCGATCTTGCGACGCGCGTTCCTGCGGTTCGTTCGAAAGAGCGGCATCCGGTCGTTCCGGAGTACCGTTCTGATTCTCAAGGCGTTCGAGTTTGTTCAGAAATTCCCCGACGGCGCGGGTCCGCTCCATTGCTTCCGCGACAAGGGCGTCCAGGGCGCGGTCCTGTTCCTCTCCCCGACGCTCCCGGGCATCGAGCCGCAACGTCTCGATACGAGCGTCAGACTGGATCACATACTTTCGAAGCGCAAGCCATAATTCCCGTGCCGCTGATCCCGCGGCCGGCGGCAGACGCCCTTCGGCCACGGCCCGCATAACGACCTCATAGCGCGCCTTAAACTCCGCGAGGGGAGGATCGCCTGCCGCCGCCGCATTTCCCGCAACGACAACACCAAGGAGAGCACACAGAAACAGTTTCGCCCCAACCAGGCACCGAAAACTTCCCGACGATTCAGCAATTCTCAACATGGCAGTATCCATCACCTCTTCACAAAAGAAACGGCCGGGGCCGCGTCTGGCGTACGGCCCCGGCCGCCACGGACCGTCGGGCTGACGTGCGTCAACACCCCGACGGCAGATACTCAGTACGTTACGTAGATACCGGCGATGAACGTTCCGATGCTGTCTTCGTTCGTACTGTCGATATTCTGATCCGCGTTGAAGACTTCGTAGCCGACCTTGAAGTTTGCGTTATGTCCCTTCAGGAAATAGGATACGCCGAAGCGGTAGGTGTCGTAACTGCCCAGGTCGTTGGCGGCATCACTGCTCCAGCTCTCATATTCAACCCAGGGCTGCCAGTTGTTTATGAAATACCCGGCCTGGACATAGTAGCCGTCGCCTTCCGAACTGGCATGGGCATCGTCCAGATCGAGGTTGATCCAGGCCGCCTCAAACGTGAGCGAACCGGCCCCCAGCGGGTAATCCGCAAAAAGATCAATCGTCCATTGGGCATAATCCACCCCGGGCTCCACCTCGGCTTGGGTATCAAAGGCCGCCCCGATCGCAATCGTCTTTTTCTTGCCGAGATACGTGGACAGATTGAAGTACCCGGGCTCTCTGTCGAGGAGGTTTACCTGCACCCGGCCCGCAAACCGTTCATTGTCTTCCGTACCATTCTGAATACCGTCGTATACTCCGAGGTAGTATTTCAGGCTGGCGTTTCCGCCGACTTCGCCGCTGCCGAATAAGGTCAGGCCCATGTCACGAACGCCCACATTACCTCTCAAACCCGAATCGGCATCGCCAAAGGTGCGGTTCGAGAACGTGTGAAGCGCACGGGCTCCCCACGTCAAGTTCTTGTAGACAACTCCCGGCCGGTCCAGAGCCATGAGTCCTCCGGAGCTGGTAACGTTCTGCCGCAGAACCGGGGCCATGCCCTCACCGGCGATAACGGTCAACCAGGGATGAGGCTTCACCTTCACAAAGGCATCGATCAGCCGAACGTCCCCGCCCGACCCGGCGCCTTCCGAAAACTCCGTCTGGAGAAAAATACTCACCCACTTGGTAACGTTGGCACCGAGTCTGATCCGCGCACGGCGCACCTTGAAATCGTTCAGGTCTTCAAAATCACCGTCACCGTCCCGATCGCTTTCCGTACTCATGAATAGTGTTTGCAGTCTGAACCCAAGGTTGATTTCCGAATCGTCGTTTATTGTGATTTTGGCGCCGGCGAATGCACTGCCCGCCCCCCAGGTGAGAACCAACGCAACCGCAAGAATCGAAACGCTCAGCTTTCTAACCATTTGGTACCCCCTCTTTGCTCTTCACTCCCGTGACGCACCATCGGTGATCTCCCGAACACCGTACAGCCGTCACCGGTATGCCGTACCCGTTTACGGATCGCGATTCCCCGCATGGCAGAGATTCCCGATCCGAATTATCGGCGCGTTAAATCACCTCCTTTACTCACAAGATAGAAAGACCTCGGCTCCATCCGAGTCGCACACCATTCCCGATTTCCCCGATTACCGTTCATGTCGTAATGTTTCAAGATATCAATAATCAGTTTCGGCCGCAATTAATATTTGCCGCATCTCCCGCGCGTCATCGAAAACTGCACGGCCATCGTCACCCTAAATCAGCAAGTTCTGCGCCAAACATAATGCGTTCCCTCCGCCACCCGGAAAACCGCAATTTCCGCATGACGCGGGCGTTTATTGTTGTGCACAGCGAGTGTAGCTTTTGCTACTGAAGCAGGAGCGCCACGAACACGTGGCATAAGCGCTTCATCGCTTAAAATTACCGGCGTTGGCGTCCGTCTTTTACGCTATAAAAAAAACTCTCTCACGCCTGCTCAGCGAAGCTCGATTAAGACCGTTCGTAAAAGAGTTCTTCCAGGTGCGTACTATACGATGCGCTCGCCCAGCCTTATTTTCAGCAGTTTTTCTTTGTCTATATCCCCAAACGAAAAAACTTGCCGCAATCGTTTTTTAACGTCGCGGTCGTGCGAAACTTATCGACGTGACTGCATTCTGCACCCGGATTCCGCCGCATGCAAAACGGCGGTATAAGCCCGTAGATTTTGGTCCATTATTTGCATTAGTTTTTGTAAGGCTCGCGAGTGCGCTTACAAGCTAATGCGAATGCCTTCTACTGTTTTCGGCCTCCCTTCCGGGGGGCCATTTTTTGCGGTCGGGTTTTTCAAAATTACCGCCTCGTTCACTGCGCAGCTGTACACATTTTGAACCGACAACACAACCGCACGGCTTACATTCCGCACTTCTCGGAAGTGATTTCTGTGAATTTATCAAAAGGG
>CAYYSS010000303.1:0-3873 GCA_964474325.1 uncultured Nitrospirota bacterium | reverse complement strand
ATGGTAATCCTGGTCGATGACGAAGACCGGGAAAACGAGGGCGATCTCACCATGGCCGCCGAACACGTCACCGCCGACGCGATCAATTTCATGGCCAAGCACGGCAGGGGTCTCATCTGCCTGTCCCTGACGCCGGAGCGGGTCGAGGAACTCCAGCTCAACCTGATGACCGACGAAAACTCGTCGCAGTTCGGCACGGCGTTCACGGTGTCGATCGAGGCCCGCCGGGGGGTGACAACGGGGATCTCCGCGGCCGACCGGGCACATACGATACGTACGGCGGTGGACCCCAGGAACGGCCCCGGCGACCTGGCCAGACCCGGACATGTCTTCCCGCTCCGTGCCCGGGCCGGCGGCGTGCTCCAGCGAGCCGGCCAGACCGAGGGTTCCGTGGACCTGGCCCGCCTTGCCGGGCTTACCCCCGCCGGTGTCATCTGCGAGATCATGAATGACGACGGCACCATGGCCCGGGTACCGGAACTCATGAAATTTGCCCAGGAACACAAGATTAAGGTCGTAACGGTCAAAGACCTGATCGGGTACAGGATGCGGACAGAGTGCCTTGTCAGCCGGATCGCCACAACCCGTCTTCCCACGGCTTACGGCGGGGATTTTACGGCCATCGCATACAAAAACGCAGTCGACGACCTCACCCACCTCGCCCTGGTAAAGGGAGAGATCGATCCGGCGAAGGAAATTCTCGTCCGGGTCCACTCCGAGTGCCTCACCGGCGACGTCTTCGGCTCTCAGCGATGCGATTGCGGCGACCAGCTCCATAAGGCAATGTCGATGATCGACGAGGCGGGCACCGGCGTAATCCTGTACATGCGGCAGGAAGGCCGGGGAATCGGCCTCGCCAATAAACTGAAGGCCTACGAACTCCAGGACACGGGCCTGGACACCGTCGAGGCCAACGAACGCCTCGGCTTTAACGCCGACCTGCGGGACTACGGGATCGGCGCACAGATCCTGGTCGATCTGGGGGTACGCAAGATCCGCCTGCTCACGAACAACCCCCGGAAGATCGTCGGACTCGAGGGCTACGACCTGACGGTTGCCGGCCGGGTACCCATCGAAACATCCCCCTGCGACGGCAACATCCGCTACCTGACAACGAAGAAAGAAAAACTCGGTCACCTCCTGGAAAATGTGTGACCGGTTTTCACGGCTTTGGATACCCAAACGCGGACAAGCCGCTTCAGGGGATGGAAGTCAGATATCAGAAGTCAGAAGCCGGAACTTCGTACGCCTTCGGCGGAATTTTCCTGGACGAACTGTTTTTCCGCCCGGCTTCGCGAACATGTATGCGTTTTGTCGCCATGTGCATTTGTAGAAGACGAACGGACACCTTGCGAAAAGATCAATTTTAACAACGGGAGGCTTTGATGAAGACGGTTGAAGGCGCGCTGGAGGCACGGGGTCTCCGTTTCGGTATCGTAGTCAGCAGGTTCAACGAATTTATCACGGGACGGCTCCTGGAAGGGGCCGTGGACGCCCTGGTCCGCCATGGGGCGCGGAAAGAGGATATCACCGTGGTCCGGGTCCCCGGGGCCTTTGAGATCCCCGTCGTCGCGAAACGCCTGTGCCGGCGTGACGACGTCGACGCCGTTATCTGCCTGGGAACGGTCATCCGGGGGGCGACACCCCATTTCGACTACGTGGCCGCCGAAGTCTCCAAAGGCGTGGCCATGGTTTCCCTGGACGCGGAAAAGCCGGTTGCCTTCGGTGTACTCACAACGGACACCATCGAACAGGCCGTTGAACGGGCCGGATCCAAGAGCGGCAATAAGGGCTGGGACGCGGCCCTGAGCGCCATTGAGACCACGAAGGTCCTGAAATCCCTGGAGATCTGAGTCCGGGGCAGGTCCATTTTCGCGCCGGAACCCGGCGGCCGGAAAACGACCGGGCCGAAGGCGCATTATCCGATTTATGAATCGACGACGACGGTCCCGGGAGTGCGCGCTCCAGCTCCTCTACCAGATCGACTTGACCTCCGCACCCCTTGAGGACACCACATTCACCTATTTCTGGGAGGAGCGGGACGACCCCGACGACGTCATGGCCTTCGCGGAAGAACTGGCCCGGGGGGCCTACGAACACCGTTTCCGAATCGATCGCATCCTGGCTTCGTCGGCGGCCCACTGGAATATCGAGCGCATGGCCGCGGTCGATCGAAACATCCTCCGCCTGGCGGCCTACGAAATCGTCTTCCGCGACGATATCCCGCCCCGCGTGTCGATCAACGAGGCGGTTGAAATCGCCAAAAAATATTCAACCCCCGACTCGCCGGCATTCGTAAACGGCATACTCGACCGGCTTCTCAGGGAAACCCGTTCTGCGGGTCAACCGGCCGACGAGCGTTCCTGACGGCTGTCCCGGGGGTAAAACTTGATATTCTGAAGGAGGACGACGAACACGATGATTCCCCGTTATACCCGGCCCGAGATGGGCCGCATCTGGGCGCAGGAAAACCGGTACCAGGCTTGGCTCCGGGTGGAATTGGCCGTCTGCGAGGCCTACGCGGAGACCGGGGTGATCCCCCCGCGGGCCATGGGGGTCATCCGAAAACGGGCCGGGTTCGACGTGGACCGAATCGACGAAATCGAGGCCACGGTGAAACACGATGTCATAGCGTTTCTGACCTCGGTTGCGGAAAAGGTCGGGCCGAACTCACGGTATATCCACAAGGGTCTTACCTCGTCCGACGTAGTGGACACGGCACTGTCGCTCCTCATGACCGAGGCCGCCGACCTCCTTATAAAAGACGTCCGCTCCCTGATGACCGTGCTCCGGCGCAAGGCAAAGAAGTACAAAAAAACTCCGCTTATGGGCAGGAGCCACGGAGTACACGCCGAACCCATGACCTTCGGACTCAAGTTCGCCCTCTGGTACGAGGACGCCAAACGGAATCTGGAACGCCTGCGCCGGGCCCGGGCAGTGATCTCCGTGGGCAAACTCTCAGGGGCTGTGGGGACCTACTCGAACATCAGCCCGGCCCTGGAACGCAAGGTGCTCAAGAGGCTCGGCCTCGGGGTCGAACCGGTCTCGACCCAGGTGGTCCAGCGCGACCGCCACGCGGAATTCATGGCGGCCCTGGCCGTGGTGGCTGCCACGGTGGAAAAAATCGCCGTGGAGATACGCCATCTTCAGCGCACGGAGGTCAGAGAGGCAGAGGAGCCTTTCACGAAAGGCCAGAAGGGCTCCAGCGCCATGCCCCATAAACGCAATCCCGTGGGATGCGAAAACCTCTCGGGTCTCGCCCGGGTCGTCCGGTCAAACGCCCTGGCCGCCATGGAAAACGTAGCCCTCTGGCACGAGCGGGACATCTCTCACTCCTCGGTGGAGCGGGTCATCATACCCGACAGCACCATCCTCCTGGACTACATGATCGTCCGCCTGACCGGCATCCTCAAGGGGCTTCACGTCTACCCCAAGCGCATGAAACAGAATATGGCCCACAGCAGAAACCTCCACTGTTCCCAGAGGGTTCTTCTGCGGCTCACGGAGAAAGGTATGAGCCGGGAAAATGCCTATACCCTGGTCCAGCGAAACGCCATGGACTCCTGGCGGAAGGGCGTGGATTTCCGGGAAGTCCTGTCCGCGGACCCCGAGGTCGCACGCCTTCTGGACGGGGACGAACTCGACCGTCTCTTCGATTTCGAGAACTATTTCCGCGAGATCGATACGGTCTTCAAACGGGTCTTCGGAAAATAGCGCAGGCGACGGGCGAGGGGGGGGTGATTGCCGATTGACGATGAACGATTATTTCTCCTGATAATTAGCCACTTACAATAGCCTCACGACAACGGTCAACGTGTCGATTCACCTTAACGCTGCAAAAGATTCTTGGACAAGGGGCCGGCGCACCCGCCT
>CAYYSS010000302.1:0-3910 GCA_964474325.1 uncultured Nitrospirota bacterium | reverse complement strand
CCGGCCCCTTCTCCAAGAATCTTTTGCAACGTTAAGGTTTCTTCTCCCTTCTCCCTTCTTCCGCCTTCCTTCCAAAAAGCCGCCGACCGCCGACTGCCGACTTTTCCCTTTTCACTTCTAACCTCTCCCTTCCGCCGACGGCGGAAAAACTGACGTTTTGGTTGTGGCTCCAACGTCACGTTGGGGTTTATAATGACGGCAGGCCGCCGGGACGGCGGCGGATTAGGAAAAAACCGGCGACGGGTGTCAAAACGGGGGGCGTATGTCGATCCAAGACCAAGTAGCGGAAGCACTCAAAGAGGCGATGAAGGAAAAGGCGGCCGTACGGCTGGCCGCCCTGCGGTTTATCAAGGCTGAACTCATGAAACTCCGGACCACGGGGAAGGACTTTACGGAAGAGGACGAAAAGGCCGTTCTCCGGCGTTTAGTAAAACAGCATAAAGAGAGTCTGGAGGCCCTTGATAAGGCCGGCCGCTCCGATGACGTCCGGGAGGAAAGGGAGCGTCTGGCCGTGGTCGAGTCCTTCCTGCCGCAACAGGTCACCGGTTCCGCCCTGGAGGCCCTGGTGGATCAGGCGATCGAGGCCGTGGGGGCCGCCTCGCCGCGGGATATGGGGCGGGTGATGAAACACATCAAGGCGGAAGGTGTTGAAGCCGACGGCCGGACCCTGAGCGAGATGGTGAAAACCAAGCTCGCGGCTCTTTCATAGACGGATCATCCGGCGGGTGGGTGGGTGATGCTCCAGGGCATTGCGGGTTTCTTCTGTTTTACCGCCCTTGCGTGGGCTTTCAGTGAGAATCGCCGGGCCGTTCCCTGGCGGACTGTCGTGGTGGGGCTTGTGCTCCAGGTATGCACCGCTCTGTTTCTCGTAAAGTTTCCGGTAATCCAGGGGGTGTTTTCCAGGCTGAACGGCGTTGTTCTGGCTCTGGAGAAATCGACCGCGGCCGGAACCGGTTTTGTGTTCGGCTATCTCGGCGGCGGCCCCCTGCCGTTTGAAGAGACCCGGCCGGGTGCAAGCTTCATCCTTGCCTTTCGGGCCTTGCCCCTTGTTCTCGTAATCAGCGCCCTGTCGGCGCTTCTTTTTTATTGGAACATCCTGCCGCGGATCGTCCGGGCCTTCGCTGTTGTGCTGGAACGGACCCTGGGAATCGGCGGGGCCGAAGGCGTGGGTATATCGGCCAATATCTTTGTGGGTATGGTGGAATCGCCTCTGCTGGTGCGGCCCTATCTGAGCTCCATGACGAGGAGCGAGATCTTTTCGCTTATGACGTGCGGTATGGCGACTATCGCCGGGACCGTAATGGTTCTCTACGCGAGTATTCTCGGGGAAACAATACCGAACGTCCTGGGGCACATACTTACCGCATCGATGATCAGCGCTCCGGCGGCCGTTATGATCGCCAAGATCATGGTTCCCGAGACCCGGGAAAAGACCTCTGGGAAACTCAAGGCCCCCGCCGGCGCCGAGAGCGCCATGGACGCGGTGGCCACGGGTACGCGGCAGGGGGTGGAACTCCTTATCAATATTGTTGCGATGATCGTCGTGCTCGTGGCGCTCGTGTCACTCGCAAACATGATCCTCGCGCTTTTGCCCGACGTCGCCGGCCGTCCACTTACACTCGAACGCATCGCGGGAACCGTTATGGCGCCCGTGACCTGGCTTATGGGGGTCCCCTGGTCCGAGGCCCACGCGGCGGGTAGTCTTATGGGTACGAAGACGATTCTCAACGAGTTTCTCGCGTATCTCCAGATGGCGGAGTTGCCGGCCGGGGTGCTGAGTCCTCACAGCAGAATTATCATGCTCTACGCCCTGTGCGGATTCGCCAATCCGGGAAGCCTCGGCATCATGATCGCGGGTATGGGTAGTATGGCGCCGGAGCGCCGGGGCGAAATCACTGCGCTCGGAATCCGTTCCCTGATTGCGGGAACCCTCGCAACGTCCATGACCGGCGCGGTGATCGGGTGTATCGTCTAACCCGGACTTCTCATGGTCCTTCTGCTGCGGAACCGGAAAGCCCCAAGGCTCCTGCGTTGCGCTTGGTTCGGGTATTCAACGAACCGTCCTTCCCCAGCCTCGCTTCCGCTTTCAAAGGCATGAAGGAAAATACATTCGTATTTCAAGGAGCGCCAGAGCCGTTCGATCACGACGTTGTCCATCCACCGCCCCTTACCGTCCATTGAGATGCGCATGCTTCGGGCGTCGATATCGCCGACGCACAGTGCGATGCCTTCGCCGAGGCGCAGGCCGAGGCTGTATGTGGTGAAGAAGACCTTGTAGCTCGCGACGGTGGTTGCGTTGATCAGGCACTGGATTTGTTCGGGTGAGAGGACATCGGGGATTCTGGATGTTTTCGGGGCTTTTACGAGGGGGACATCCTGCCATGGTCCGTGGAGGATCCGGTCGTAGAAGAATTTCAGGCCGTAGAGGTCGAGCTTGACGGTGCTCCAGGAGCGCCGAAGTAGCAGTTCGTTGAAGTAGTCGAGCAGTTGATCGGATTCGAGATTGTCGATTTTGCCGTCGAAGTGGTTTCCGATACGCCTTATGGCCCTTGAGTACGCCTGGACGGTTTTCGGTCTCAGGCCGGCAAGGTGCAGGGATTTGACGTGTTTTCGGTAATACGTTCCGAACTCGGCGTTGACGGGCATGCTGGTGTTCATGGCGACCTCCTTTTGCAGGGATTGGATGGCTCACGTTATTATGAGACATGGTATCCTTGCAGAAAGGCAGTGGAAATGCCCAATCGCCAGAAAAAAGAAGACGCGCCTGGCCGCGTCCCTGCCGCGCAGCGGCTTCGTTCAACAATACGCTCCACGCTGACCGCCGGGTCGCCGGTGGTTTTGTTTACTTCTCTGGTCTTGTTGTCACTCATTGCCTTATCCTCCTTCTGTGCCGCCATCCCCGGCGGCAGGTGAGCTTGGTCGTTCGCTGAAAAAACAAGCTCCCAGTTTGACATTTGTGGCCGTAAAGTTTATACTTGGCAATATAAACTAATACGGAGGATTCAACATGAAAGCAACGGCCAAAGATTTAAGATTTCACTCCAAGGAATTGATCGAAACTGTGAACCGTGGAGAGGAGGTTGTTATCACCTTTCGCGGCAAACCGTGTGCTAAACTGGTCCCCTTCAAGGAGAAAGAAAGCAGGGATTTACAACATCAGGTATTTGGGATGTGGAAGGATCATGATCCATCTTCTAACGTGGATGAGTATGTAAGAAATTTAAGAAAAGGACGTTTCTAATGGTCTTGGTCGATACAGACGTACTTATCTGGTATTTGCGAGGGAATGAAAAAGCATATAAGACCATAGAAAACCTCAAAAGATTTTCAATTTCTGTTGTCACATACATGGAACTTGTTCAAGGCATGAGAAACAAAAAAGAGCTGAACAGTCTCCGTCAAGCTCTCCATGCGTGGGATTGCAAAATTTTATACATTACAGAGGAAGTATCTGCCAAAGCCATGTTTGCAGTTGAGCAACATTTCTTGAGTCACTCAATGCAACTCGCTGATGCCCTTATTGGTTCCACCGCTATTACTCATGGCCTTCCATTGCTTACAGGCAATGATAAACACTACAAAATAATGAAAGGCATTCAAATCAAAAGATTTCGCCACTAGAGCTATTGTCAAATCTGGTGTTTGGCAAGCCGAATCAAGCGGCGACCTGATCGGTTGTTGCCACCTCGATTCCGTCTTTGAACTTGGTCCCGACAATCACCTTGGCCAGGTAGTCAAAACCCCGTAGACGGTTCCATTTTTTCTCCGCGCATTGTCCGGGTTTGAACATCATATGGAGCAACCCGACGCGGGATAGACACCCCTTGCTCCGTTTTGTTCGGTGTCGAATCGTCCCGACGTACATTCCGCACTTTCGCGAAGAGATTTCTCCGAATTAATTTCAGCGTAG
>CAYYSS010000301.1:0-3945 GCA_964474325.1 uncultured Nitrospirota bacterium | reverse complement strand
GTATCGCCCAAGGGGGGACCTGTTGGGCTTATTGCGGGTATGGGGGAGTTGCCCCTCGCGGTGGCACGGGGCATACGCGGCCGGGGGCATACCGTCGTTGTTGTGGGGTTTCAGGGGCTTGCCGACCCGCGGCTTGAGGATCTGGCTGATTCGTTTCGCTGGGTCGAGTTGGGGAAACTCGGCCAACTTCTCAAGAGTCTCCGTCAGGCGGGCGTACGGCAGGCGGTGCTGGCCGGGAAGGTACCGAAAACCCTCGCCTATCCCCTTAAGGTAATACCGGATCTCCGGGCCATGAAACTCTTTTTTTCCCTGCCGGACCGTAAAGACGATACGATTATGACGGCCTTCACGGACGAGCTTAAAGGAGAGGGGATCGATGTCCTGGAAACCACCGCGTTTACGGATGCCCTTATGGCGCCCGAGGGAGTGCTGACCGGGACCCCCCCAAGTTCCGCCCAGATGGACGACGTGCGATTCGGCCTGTCCATGGCCCGCCGGATCGGGGAACTCGATATCGGGCAGACGGTTGTGGTCAAAGAAGGCGCCGTCATGGCCGTAGAGGCTATCGAGGGGACCGATGAGGCTATCCGCCGGGGAGGACGCCTCGCCGGCGGCGGGGCGGTTGTGGTCAAGACCGCCAAACCCCGCCAGGATTTCCGTTTCGATGTCCCGGTGGTGGGGACCGATACGGTTGCGGCAATGAGGGAAGTGGACGCCGCTGTGTTGGCGGTAGAGGCGGGCAGGGTTATTCTTATGGATCGCGAGGCCATTGTCCGGGATGCCGAACAGGCGGATATCGTTGTGGTGGGATATGCCGACTAAAATCGCTGTAGTCGGGGTGGGCTACCTGGGGCGGCACCATGCCCGCCTGCTGGCGGAACTCCCCGGTGCCGACCTCCGGTTCGTCGTTGACAGGGACGAAGAGAGGGCCCGGACCGTGGCACGGGATTCGGATTGCGCCTGGGCGACCGACTATCGCGACGTCCTCGACGAGGTGGATGCTGCAAGTATCGTGGTGCCGACTCCGGAGCATCACCACGTGGCCTTGGATTTTCTCCGGGCGGGAAAAGATATCCTGCTGGAAAAACCGATTACCGTAACGGTGGAAGAAGGGGTGGAGCTGATTCGGGAGGCGCAGAAATCCGCCGCGGTCTTCCAGGTGGGGCATCTCGAACGGTTTAACGCCGGCGTGGGCCAGGTGATGGGGAAATTCCGCCGGCCGACACTGATCGAGTGCCAGAGGCGGTCACCGTTCGGGACCCGGGGAACCGACGTGGACGTAACCCTGGATCTGATGATACACGACATCGATATCGTGCTGACCCTGGTAAATTCGAAGGTCCGGTCGGTCCACGCCGCCGGCGAAAGCGTGGTAAGCGAACACCTGGACGTGGTAAGCGCGTGGATCGACTTCGAGTCCGGATGTGTGGCACAGGTAACCTCGAGCAGGCTTTCGTCGGAACGCCTGCGGCGGCTTCGTATCTTTGAAAGGGACAGAGTGCTGTCGCTGGACTTCCAGAGTCAGATTGTTACCGAGAAACGAAAGGGAACGGACGGCATGGTGCAATCCGATGAGATAAGACCGCCGGCGGTGGAACCCCTCAGGGAGGAACTCAAGTCCTTCCTCGAGTGTGTTGCAACCCGTCGCCAGCCCGTGGTATCGGGTGACGACGGCCTGGAGGCGCTGAAGGTGGCACTCCGGATATCGGCGTTAGTGAAAGGTGAAAGGACGACTGTAACGTGAAGATACCCATGGTTGATCTCAAGACCCAGTATTTGCGTCTTCGGGACGAGATTGAGGTCAGAATGCGGGATATCTTCGATTCCGCGGCGTTTGTACTGGGGCCGAACGTAATGGAATTCGAGCGGCAGGTGGCGGCGTATCACGAAGTCGCCCATGCCGTGGGACTGGCGTCGGGTACCGATGCCCTTCATCTCGCGCTCCGTGGACTGGGCGTGGGCAAAGACGACGAGGTCATCACGACACCGTTTACCTTTTTTGCCACCGTCGAGGCGATTATCTATTGTGGAGCGCGACCTGTTTTTGTGGATATCGACCCGGTCACGTTCAACATGAACCCCGACCTGCTCGCGGAACGGATTACGTCGCGGACCAAGGCGATTCTGCCGGTCCATCTCTTCGGTCATCCCGCCGACATGGGGCGTATCGTGGAAATTGCCACGGCTCACGACCTTGCCGTGGTGGAAGACTGCGCCCAGGCCTTCGGGGCACGCATCGGAGAGGAAAAGGTGGGTACCTTCGGTTCGGCGGGCTGTTACAGCTTTTATCCGAGCAAAAACCTGAGCGGTTACGGCGACGGGGGTATGGTCGTCACCCGCAGTCATCGGCTTAATGAGCGGATCCGGCGTCTGCGTAATCACGGCAGTTCCCGGACGTATCGGCACACCGAGGTGGGCTATAATTCGCGGCTTGACGAAATCCAGGCCGCGGTCCTGAATGTGAAGCTTCGCTACATCGACGAATTCAACAATATGCGCCGACAGAACGCTCAGCTCTACACCGAGCGCCTGGCTGAGGTCTCGTGCCGCCTCCCGACCGAACAGCCGGGTGTTCAGCACGTGTATCACCAGTATACGATCCGATGCCCCCGGCGCGACGACCTGGCGGCCCACCTGCGCAGTCAAGGCATATCCTCCGTGGTTTATTACCCGGTTCCGCTCCATCTCCAGGCGGCCCTGGAATATCTGGGCTACAAAAAAGGGGCGTTTCCGGAGTCGGAGCAGGCCGCCGACGAAGTCCTTGCCCTGCCCATGTATCCGGAACTCCCGGAGGAATCCATCGAGAGGGTGGCCGAGGTGATCGGCTCGTTCCTCGGTTCCGACTCGTAGGTTTCACCGGCCGGTTCGGTGCCGCGACGCGCCATGATCGTCTCCGGTGAGGCCTCGGGAGAGGTTTACGGGGCGTCCCTCGCAGTCGAACTATTCCGCCGTTTCCCCGAGCTGGAAATCTTCGGCATGGGTGGCAGGCGCATGGCCGATGCCGGCGTGGAAATCATCCGCCCCATGACGCCGGTCGTCGGGTTAACCGAGGTTGTTGCACACCTCGGAAGGATTCGGACCTCACTCAGGCAACTCCGACATGCCCTGCGCACCCGGCGGCCCGATCTGCTGGTTGTCATCGATTATCCGGATTTTAATCTGCGTTTGGCCCATACCGCCAAACGGGAAGGTATCCCCGTGCTGTACTACGTGAGTCCCCAGGTATGGGCCTGGCGCAAAGGGCGGGCACGAACAATCAGCCGGCTCGCCGACGCCATGGCGGCAATCCTGCCCTTCGAGCAGGACCTCTATGCAGATCACGGACTTCGGTGCGAATACGTTGGGCATCCCCTTGTAGAAGAACTCGCCGGATTTACCCTGGACCGGCAAGGGGCGCGGGACGCGATCGGTGTGTCGTCCCCGGGCCCGGTCGTCGCACTGCTTCCGGGAAGCCGGGCGGCGGAGATACGAAACCACTGGCCCGTACTCCGGCAGGCCGCGGAACTCCTTGGTTCGGAACGGGCCGGGATAACGTTCGTCGTCCCCCTGGCGCCGGGGCTGGATCCCGGGTCCCGGGCGTTCGTCCGGAAGGACCTCCCGGACAACGTCCATGTCGTTGACGGTTCGGCTCGGGAGACCCTTCGGGCGGCCGATGCTGCCGGGGTGGTCTCGGGTACCGCCGTGCTGGAAGCGGCTCTGCTCAGGGTCCCCTGTGCGGCGTGTTATCGGGTTGCGCCGCTGAGTTATCTTCTCGGAAAACTGCTCATTCGTCTTCAGTGGGTTACGTTGCCGAATCTTATCCTGGGCCGCGGCGTGATCGACGAGTTCATCCAGGACGCCTGCCGCCCGGAATCCCTTTCCCGCAGCCTCGGACAGTTGCTTGACGACGAAAAACGGCGGAGCGGGCAGCTTCGTGCCTTCGATCAGGTCAGAGGCATTCTCGGT
>CAYYSS010000300.1:0-3957 GCA_964474325.1 uncultured Nitrospirota bacterium | reverse complement strand
GTCGGCATGAGCGGCGGGGTGGACTCCTCGGTCACCGCCGCCCTGCTCAAGAAAAACGGTCTGGACGTGGAGGGGGTATCGCTCCAGCTCTGGGAGCGGCGGGGTCCCGTGGATCCCACGTCCTGCTGTTCCCTTGAGTCGGCCCGAATGGCGGCCCGGGTGGCGGAGATTCTCGGTATCCCCCATCGGACGGTCGATGCCCGGGGCGCTTTCGCCGAGGACGTCATCGAGCCCTTCGGTGCAACGTACGACGGCGGCAGGACCCCGAACCCCTGTATTCTCTGTAACGAGGCGGTGAAATTCCCCCTCCTCATGAAGTCCGCCGAGGAACAGGGCGCCCGTTTTATCGCCACGGGCCACTACGCCCGGCTGCGCCGGTTTCCCTCGGGTGCCGTTGAACTTCATCGCGGCCTGGATCCGAAGAAGGACCAGTCCTATTTCCTCTACTCTCTCGACAACCGCACCCTGAACAGTCTCCTTCTGCCTCTGGGAACCAGGCGGAAAAAAGAGATCCGCGCCGAGGCGGCCCGGCTGGGCTTTCCCGTGGCCGAACGGCCCGAGAGCCAGGAGATCTGTTTCGTGGGCGACGAGGGCTACCAGGCGTTTATCGGGGAGTTGTCGGGCCCGGCCGAAGCGGGGCCGATCGTGGATCAGGCGGGCAGGCGTCTCGGCACCCATCGGGGGATCACCGCCTATACCCTGGGCCAGCGGCGGGGACTCGGTGTTTCCTCCACCGACCGCCTGTACGTGATCGACATCCGGCCGGAAGAAAACACGGTGGTCGTCGGACCCCGGTCCGCCGCATACCGGAGTCGTATTACCGTACGCCGCCTCTGCTGGCACATTACCCCGCCGGCGGCGGGAGTTTCGTTTTCGGCCGAGGTGCGGATCCGCTCTACAACATCCCCGAAACCGGCAACGATCACCCTGCGTAACGGGGAAACGGCAGACGTCGTGTCAGCGGACCCCCTCTGGGCGCCGGCTCCCGGTCAGGCGGCCGTGTTCTATCAGAACAGCCGCGTAATCGGCGGCGGGGAGATAGCGCGGGAAGGGTAGAGAGAAGTAAGAAGTAAGAAGTTAGAAGTTAGACGTGAGAGGTGAAAAAACGTCTCCCGTTTCCCGTCCCCCTTCTAACTTTTTCCCTCTCCCGTCTCCCTTTTTTTTTCTCCTCTCGCCTCAGTCGGAAGTCAGTAAATAGTCCAGTCTGTTCCTCATCTCACAGCCCCTCGGTACGACGTCCGGGACGTCTTTTCCGAGAACCAGCACCTTATGGCTCTCCCCCATGCCGTCGGGCATGATGAGGGTGCGCACCTGCGCCGCTTCCTTCAGGTACCGGGCCTCGTCCACCTCGCGTCTGCGTTCACTCATGATTTCATCGAGTCCGAGGGAGATGAGAAAGACCCCCTGGGACGTGAAACACAGGGGCCGCATGCCCCGTGTCCTGCCCACGTTTACGAGATCGGTAAAATGCGCGTGGGCCGTTATATCCTGCTCACCCGGACGCTCAAGGGGGTTTTCGTTGGTTCGGTGCCGGTGGTAGCAGATCAACGTTCCCGTCGTCCGGTCCGGGGCGTAGTAGTCCGCGGTGCTGAAACCGTAGTCGATGACGATCGCATAGCCCTGCACGAGACCGTCCGCCACCTGCCGGAGCCAGCGCCCGGCCGCAAGATGAACCTCGGTGCGGTACCCCGGGGGGAGGCGATCGATCCCGTACCGGGCGGCATACGCGGAGACCTCCGGATCGACCGGGGTGCGCAGGTGCTCCGCGAACCCGTCCTTGTCCATGACGACGGCAACCTCGCGGAGCCCTTCCTCGGTCGTTTCGACCAGGTGGACCGGAAGGGCGTCGGGGAGTTCGTTTGAAAAATGCACGCCGGAAAACGGCCCCACCGCACCGAGATCCGGATACCAGGAGACCTTGTCGCCGTGGGATTCGAGGGCCTCTTCCTGGGCCTTCTTGAGCCAGGGACTCAGCTCGACCACATCGTAACGCAGGGCGTCGTAGAGGTCCGGCACACGCTTCCGCAGGTAGGTCAGCAGATCCGCGGCGAAGAGTCCCCGCCCGCCGCCCTGCTCGACGATCCGCCACGACGACGGCCGGTCCAGGGCCTCCCAGAGTTCCCCGATCTGGCGCGCCATGAGCCACCCGAAGACCGGATGGAGATGCGCGCTCGTATAGAAATCCCCGGCCTGCCCGATCGTGGTCTCCGGCCTGACGTAATACCCGAGCCCCGGTTCGTAGAGGGCCATGGCCATGAAGTCGGCAAACGACAGGGAACCTTCGCGCCGGATACGGTCCCGTATGCGTTCCGCGAGGGGCGTCGAGGTCTCGTCCACCGCGAGGAGACGGTCAGCGCCGGCCCGCGGGCCGACCGCCGGCGCCGAGGAGTTCGTAGAAACGCCGGGCGGCCTCGGCGCCCCGTTTCAGGTGGTCGAGGGAAAACTTTTCGTTCGGCCCATGGGGGCCGTCGTCGGGAAGCCCGAGCCCCATGAACACCACCTCCGCGCCAAGCCGTTCCTGGAAGACCCTGGTAATGGGGATCGAGCCGCCGGAACGGATAAAGACGGTCTTCCGGCCGAAGGCCTCTTCCAGTGCCCGGGCGGCCGTCTGATGGAACACGCTCGAGGGGTCCATCCTGATGCCGGGCGAGGCGTGGAGTTTCTTCACGGAGGAACGCACCCCCCGCGGTGTCCGGCGGGTAACGAATTCCTCGAGCGCCGCCATGATCTCGTCCGGCCGCTGATCGGGTACAAGGCGCATGCTGATCTTCGCCGCGGCCCGGGCGGGAAGCACGGTCTTCGCCCCCGCCCCCTGAAACCCGCCCGCGACGCCGTGGACGTCGAGCGTGGGCCGGGCCGAGATGCGGTCATAGATCGAATACCCCTCTTCGCCCCAGGCCGTAGAAACACCCGCGTTCCTCAGGAACGCTTCGTCGTCGAAGGGAACCTCCCGGGCGAGGGCCTGGTCCAGTTCCGTAATCTCGGCGACCCGGTCGTAAAATCCCGGGATGCGTACCCGGCCGGTCTCGGTATCGATCATGCCGGCAACGAGTGAGCAGAGAACCGAAAACGGGTTCAGAACCGCGCCCCCGTAAATACCGGAGTGAAGATCGCCCGACGGGCCTTCGCAGATAATCTCCACATAGAGGATTCCCCGGAGGCTGTAGTCGATGGACGGCTGTCCCGGTCGAATGAAGTGGGTGTCGGAAACAATGACGGCGTCCGTGGGGATCCGGTGAGCGTTTTTGTCGAGCCACGACTCTATGGCGGAACCGCCGCACTCCTCTTCCCCCTCAACCAGGACGCGTACGTTCACCGGCCAGGGGCCGTCGCCCCAGTTTCGGGCCGCCGTACGAAGACCGAACAGCTGGGCCGCAAGCTGTCCTTTATCGTCGCTTGCGCCCCGGGCATAGACGGCTCCGTTCCGGACCACGGGATCGAACGGCGGTGTCTCCCACTCGTCGACGGGGTCCGGGGGCTGGACGTCGTAGTGCCCGTAGAGCAGCACCGTAGGCGCCCCAGGGGTATCGCACCGCTCGCCGTAGACCAGGGGATGGCCTTGGCCCTCCCGGACGGTCTCCACGTCCCGGAGCCCCGCTTCCACAAGCCGGGCCGCTACCCAGTCCGCGGCGCGGATCATATCGTCGCCGTGCTCCGGGAGGGTTGAGACCGACGGGATCCGGAGAAACTGTTTCAGGAGCGCAAGCTGACCGTCGGTGTCCGGCAGGAGATCAGACACCGGCGGCGTCAGACGATCTCGAGCATCCGGTCCAGTGCCCGTTTCGCCGGGATCCGGATTTCCTCAGGAACCTTGACCACGTTCCGGTTTTCCTCGAGTGCATTGAGAACACCGCGCAGGGTGGTTTTTTTCATATTCGGGCAGATCATGTCTTTCCGCAGGGGATAGAATTTTTTCCCGGGACTGTCCTTGAGGAGCCGGTAGGTGATCCCGGTCTC
>CAYYSS010000299.1:0-3967 GCA_964474325.1 uncultured Nitrospirota bacterium | reverse complement strand
ACGTGAGACGGAAGACGTTAGACGTGAAAAGACTTTACTTCTGACTTCTCCCTTCCGACTTCCGCCGAAGGCGGGTACACCGGCCCCTTTTCCGAGAATCTTCTGCAGCATTAAGGTTCTCTTTATTGCTGCGGGCAAAGAAACTGATAATTGAAATTTCAAGTTGACAGGGTTCCCAGTTAATACAGTAACATTGCCAATGCGGGTTGTAGCTGTCGTACTGCTCATCTGTAACGCCGTTTTCCTGGTCGTTCCGGCCCTTGGTTTCGGGGTTGATTCTTCCGCTTCGGCGGATGGGGCGCGGTATTGCCAACTCGATGTCTGCAGTCCTGGATCCCCGTTTAATATCGATACCGGGGCGTCGGCGACGCTTAGTGCCCGGGTCTTTGAGGTTGCTTCGTATTTGCCGCGCATCGGAGTAACGGACGTTAATCTCTCCATTCTTTACACGGATCCCGTGGGTTCCGTTGTCTCCCCTCCTCCAATCGCCTGAATAACAACATTTTCTGATTCGTATCGGTTTTTCGTTGACCTCAATCCGTCTTTCATGATTAGACGGTGAGTGGGTGGCGTCAGGGACCGGCCACGGTTGTGCGTGCCGCGCGTAAAACAGTGCGGCGCACGCCCGTCAGACCGGGTGTTGCAGCACGTCTTTTAAAGCGCGTCACCAATGAAAGGAGAATTCACGATGGTAAACGGCAGAAACGGGGGCATATGCTGTATCGGGATAGCTCTCGCACTGTTGCTCACGGTTGGATGCGGAGGCGGGGGAGACTCCAAATCAGTAAGCGCGACCACGATTGCGGGTTCGGTAACGGCCGGCACCATAGACGGTGCCTCCCTCACCGTACTGGACAAAAGCGGCGCTGTCGTCGCCGGCCCCGTAGGCGTTTCAGACGGGATGTTTTCAGTGGACGTCCCGGATGAAGCACTCGCGGGAGATCTGATTTTCGAATCCGTCGGTGGGTCGTATACGGACGAAGCTACCGGTACACCCGGCGTTCCGGCCGGTACGTTTTCGGCATATGTCACCGCCGGCAGTCTTTCAGCGGGTTCCGTCGTACATATCGGCGCGGGTTCCACCAGCATTCGCGAAGCGGTTCGTAACGGCATGGAATATTCCGCGGCGGAGGCGGCGTTTGCGAACGCATTCGGTGAAACGGTGGATATCTTCACGGCCATTGCGGACCCTTCGAGTCCGGCGGCGGATGCAACCGTGGACGAGCTTCGAGCGGGATTACGCAACGCGGCCTTCAGCCAGCTAACGTTGGACCTGGGCCTTCTTCCGGGTGAACAGTCGGCGTTGCTTGCCGCGCTCGGTTCCGATCTGGCGGACGGAGATCTCGACGGCCAAAGTTCCGCGGGGCCCGTATCCGTGGGAGTGACGAGTCTCCCTGACGACATACGGAACCTCTACGAGCGGGCGGTCATCAATTTTCACGATGGGCCCAACGACGGTACCGGTCTTAAGAACGATCAAATCGGATCGTTCTCTTTTGCAAAAACGGCTTATGCGGGTGACTACCGGATCGAGTATTCCTCGTATACGGATTCGATGGACATGATGGGCAAGGCCGATATGACGGTGGGCATGGACGGACCCACGGAGGGTAGGTCCGTGTTTTCATTGTCGGTTGCGGACGCAAGCGGTACGCCCGTCGCGGGTCTGAACCTTTCGGTCGTACCCTGGATGTTTATGGATGCGCACACCCATACGACACCGGTAGACGCCGTCGTAGATAACGGTGACGGGACCTACACGTGTACCGTCTATTATCTCATGGCGTCGAGCATGGCGAACGGTATGATGATGGGTTATTGGGAATTGCGGGTCGGCATAGGCGACGATACGGCGTACTTTTACCCGACGGTGGCCATGGCGATGGGCGACACGAAAAAGGTCACACTCAAGGACGCCGACGACAAGATTGCGGGCATGATGGGTGACCCGCCGACGGTGAGAAATTACTACATCTTTAATGAGGGTCTCACGGGTTCGACGGGCAGTCATACATTGAAACTCTTTATTGCGACCCGGCAGAGTATGACCAACCATCCCGCGGTTTTCGTGGGTGCCGAATTCGCAGACGAAAACGGCGCCGCATGGACCGTGGACACTATGACCGTCGAGGTATCCACGAACGGCGGACTCACCTGGTTGCCGCTTTCCGACGAGGGGGCCGGTCATTGGAGCGTTTCGGGTCTGACGGACCTCACGTCGGGGGACGACGCTCTGTTCGAGGTGCGGATGAGTATCAACGGTGCGGCGAAGACCACGGACGGCATGGATTCCGGCGGCAACGCTGTTTTTAACATTACGGTTCCATGAAACATCTCTATGCGAATCGCGTAGGACGGTTCTTCGTTGCCGTTTTCGTTGCCGTAACGATCGCCGCCATACCGGAAGCCGGTCGGGCCGCCTCCTGTTGCGGGGGCGGTTCGGCCTCATCATTGGTTCTGCCGAAACTCGGCGGCACCGTGGTTCATATCGCGGCGGATTACGAACGCTATGACGGCTTCTGGGACGGCAGCGGTGTATGGACACCCGATCCACAAGGGTCGGAACTCAGGCAGTTCCGTTTAAACATCGGAGTAGCGTATCGCCTGGCTCCCCGTTGGCAGGCATCGTTGAATGTTCCGCTTGTGCGTAACGAAACCGATTATCCCGGTATCCATTCGATCTCGAACGGGCTGGGGGACGCGGCGTTTACGATAAGGTACGAAACGTTCGAATACGTGACGTGCGTTTCCGAGATCGAGACATGGCACGACATCGTGCCGGCGGTGTACCTCGGCGCGACCCTGACGATCCCCACGGGAACGTCTCCGAACGACGATGTCTCCAATAACTTCGATATCACGGGACGCGGTTTTTACCGGCTCGAGGGAAACCTGCTTATCGAGAAGACGATATTCCCTTGGAATCTGTCCGTGGACCTGAGTTACGGGTTTCATTTCAAGCGGGACGTAAACCGGGAATGGGGCGTTTTCGTCGAGCCCTACGAGAAACGTCTGGGAGAGCGTTTCAGCGCCGGTGTTCGGTTCGGTTACGGTTGGGATCTTCCCGGCGAAGGGTTGCTTTCCACGCTGACGCTTACTCCCACCGTGGGGTACAGTTATCTTTGGGAAGGCAAGACCCGTTATAACGGCCGCTCGGACCCGGCGAGCGGTTTCGAAAAGCAGGCGATCAGTCTGAGTCTCGCCCTCGCGAACTGTACGAACGAGTGGATCGGGACCCTTTCCTGGAGCCATGCAGTCCAGGAGGACGATTGGGGATCGAATTTCCCGACGAGCGACACAATAACCCTGGGGGTGACCCATGTTTTCTACGATGATTGATTTCCGCCGACGGTTCGTCCGGGGAGCCGGCCGTGGCGCGGTACTCGCCGGAGCAGTCGCGGTGCTTATGCTGTTGAGCGCATGCGGAGACATAAGCGACGATCTTGTCCCGTCGGATACCGACCGGCGGACATCGGTTTCCACGGGCGCCGTCGGCAACAGGCCCGGTGAACTGATGGCCGATTTTACACTGCCGACGACCGATGGAGTGGATTTTACGTTTTCCGACTTCACGGAAGGTGGACCGCAGGCCTCGGACGCCGTGGTTTTTTACTTTACGATGTGGTGTCCCATATGTACCGGGCATTCGGATCGTATGCTCTTTGACATTATGCCTCTGTTTGAGGGTCGCGGCGCCGTAGTCTGGGTTCTGGTCGATTACGTGAGCGGTACCGTCGATGTATCCGCGAGGGCGCAACGGGACAGCGGGTTTACAGGAACCCCTTTTATCGTTGCAGTGGATGAAGAACTCGCGCTGCTCGACCAACTGAACGCAAGCATGTCGAGCACCATCGTAACCGACGGGGCGGGGCAAATACTTCTGAACGAGGACTTCAAGGACGGCCAGGCCCTGATCGACGTCCTCGACGCGATCCTTCCGCCGGGGCTTTGAATACCTTGGACAGGT
>CAYYSS010000298.1:0-3982 GCA_964474325.1 uncultured Nitrospirota bacterium | reverse complement strand
GCCGTTTCAGGACTGTTGTGGCCGTGCGTATTTTTTTGATCCCACCGGCCCCTTTTCCGGGAAATTTCTGCAACGTTAGGGTAAACCCTATTGTTGCAAAAGATTTGTCGCGAGAGGGGCCGGGCTCCCGCCTTCGGCGGAAGTCAGAAGGGAGAAGAAACAAGGGAGACGGGAGAAGGAAAAAGGGAGAAGGGAGATGCCTCTCATTCCCCTCGCCCATAGCCTCTCGCCTTTAGCCTATCCTTACGCCGTCTTGCGGATTTTCTTGAGGCCGCCGAACCCGTATTTCATGCAACTGCAGGGAAAATTAATCTGCCGCGGCTCAATTTTTACGCAGGCCTTTATCTGGTAGCCGGAATTTTACGTTGACACCGCGTGGCGATTCGTGGGACGGTGAAAGAAAGTACCTGAGGAGGTGCGCCATGGAACTTACAGCGATAATGCGCACGCCGCCACTTACTATCTCGCCCGGCACATCCGTTATGAAGGCCGTGGAGATCATGCACAAAAACGGGGTAGGAGCGGTCGCCGTAATAGAAGATGATGCCGTGACAGGGATCTTTACCGAGAGGGATCTACTGGAACGGGTCGTGCTCGAACGTCTCTCCACGATGGATACGGAAATCAGACAGGTGATGACAAAGGATCCCTATACCGTCACCCCCGGCCAGATGGATCCCCGGGAGGCCTTCGAGTTCATGACCGAAAAACACCTGCGGCATCTGCCGGTGGTGGACGACCGGAAGAACATACTCGGTATGCTCTCTGTGCGGCACCTGATGCGGGTCATTGTCTTACACCTGCATGAGGAGCTGGGGTTCCTGAACGCCTATATCGCGGCCTGAAGACCCTTACGCCCGGCGGCCGAGTCCTGCTATACTCTGGGAGTACTTCTCAGGACTCATGGCAAACGGCACGACAAGAGGAACCGTGCGTCCGCACGGTCACAGTGGTTTTCTCAACTCGGCGACGACGGTCGTCGTGCTGGCGGTCGTTATTCTGATTCCGGTCCTGTCGGGCCGGGTTGCCGCCGCCGATACAGCCCATTTCAACGCGACGGTGGTGGACGTGGAAGACGGGGATACGATCGTTGTGCTCAGGGACGGGCGGCGGCAGAAGATCCGGCTCGCGGGCATCGACTGCCCGGAACGGGGCCAGCCTTTTTTTGAGAAAGCGAAGGGGTTTACCGCTTATAAAACCATGAGCGAGACCGTTACCGTGGACGTTAAACTCCGGGGCCGGTACCGGATCCTCGTTGCCGAAGTTCGGCTCCCCGATGGGACCAGTCTCAACCGGGAACTCGTGACCCGGGGGCTCGCTTGGTGGTACCGCCCGTTTTCGAACGATACCACCCTGAGAGAACTCGAACTCGAAGCACGGCTTTCGAAACGCGGGCTCTGGGCCGCTTCCCTCGACCCGATTCCCCCCTGGGAATACTGGAAAACAACAAAAGCCCCCGTTAAAAACTCCGCATCCCTTTCCAATGTGAAATAACCGCCATAGCCTCTCGCCTTTAGCCTATCCTTACGCCGTCTTGCGGATTCTTTTGAGGCCGCCGGCCCCGTGTTTTATGCAACTGCAAGGGGAAGACCGTGAGAAACCCGGCGCAATGTGCTCCACAGGCGGCGTGTTGTGGTATCTTTTTAAAATGAGTATGTCGGGGGCGGGACGGATGTCCGGCGGGATTCAGGGTGTACGATCATTCGGGACGTGGGTTGTTCCGACGCTGGTCGTCGTGTTTTTCGTTGCTTTTTCCGCGTGGTCCGTCCTGTCCGTGCTTCGGACCGCCGAGGAGCGCTTTCGGCAGGAATCCCTTACCGCCTGCAAGGTTCTTGAAGTCGCGTTCGCCGACGCGATCTCCTACCGCGAAGATATTGAGAAGATCCAGCAACGCATCAACAAACTCTGCCGCCGGAACCCCGACATCGTCCGCTTGAGCTTCATCGCAGAGGCCGAGGCAGGGATATTCCGGCACGTTGCAAGTTCACTGGAAACACGGATAGGCGAACCCGCTCACGAGGAAGACCTGGAGGCAATCCGAACCGGAAAGATTGTTCTGCTCGACGAACATCACGCCGATGTGGACGCTCTGGACATCACCTATCCCGTCCACGACGGTGACGGGGGGATCATAGGACTCATCGGCTATACCGTAAAACGGCCCGAACGCCCGCCGAGGGTGTTTCTTATCACCTTGGCCCCGGGGGCCGCAATCGCCCTCCTGATTTTTCATTTCATGGCTCAACACAGGGCACTCACAGGCGAGCTGATCCGGCGCAGGGAGGCCGAGAGCGCTATAAGGCGAGCCCATGACGAGCTTGAACTGCGTGTTCGGGAGAGGACGAAGGAACTTACGGAGGCCAAGGTCGCCGCGGAGGCCGCCAGCAGGGCCAAGAGCGAGTTTTTGGCCAACATGAGTCACGAGCTGAGAACACCGTTGAACTCGATCATAGGGTTTTCGAGAATCCTGGTCCAGGGAATGGAGGGTGAACTCAACGAACGGCAGAAGGAGGACCTGGAACACATTCATAACAGCGGCACCCATCTCCTCGATCTCATAAATGACCTGCTGGATCTGTCGAGGATCGAGGCGGGCAAGCTGGACCTGTACCTCGAGGCGCTGAACCCGTGCCACGTGGCCTCCCGCGCCGTGGCTATCTCCAAGCCCCTGGCCGATCAGAAGGGACTTACCCTTGACATGGAATGCGAAGACGACGTTCCGGAGATACGGGCCGACCGGAAAAGGCTCACCCAGGTCATCCTGAATCTGGTGGGGAACGCCGTCAAGTACTCGGAACACGGAGGCGTGCGCGTGAGTATCCGTCACGAGAGAGCGGATGGCGATTCCGAAGTAGTGGTGGAGGTTGCGGACACCGGCCCGGGAATCGATCCGGGTGCTCAGGAGCGGATCTTCGATAAGTTCCAGCAGGCCGACGGGTCCTACACGCGAAAACACGGGGGAAGCGGGCTCGGCCTCACCATCGCCAGGGAATTGGCCGAACTGCACAACGGCACGATCAGTCTTTCCAGTAGGGCGGATGGTGGAAGCACGTTTACGCTTCGGCTTCCTGCCGGGTTATAGAACAGAGACCTTCCGGCGTCTGTCCCCTGGAGCGGCTTGTCCGCGTTGGGGTTATGTCAACGGCCTCGAAGCACGGCTTTGAAGTCGCGCTCAACGCCTTTGCGCAACACGGTTAACACGATCCGGTCTCCGGGATAGCGGTTTTTCAGTGCCACGGACAGGTCGCGCAGTCCTTTGATCGGCGTGTCGTCGATACGTATTATTACGTCGCCGGGAAGGAGACCGCAGGATTCGGCGGGCGAGCCGGGCATAATACCGCTTATGCGACAGCCTTTTCCCGTATACGCGAAGTCAGGGATCGTCCCGAGACTTGCCGTGCGGCTGTTTCGGGGGGCGGTGTGTTTCGATTCACTTCCGTTATCCGCAAACCGGCCGGTGAGCGGCGTCGGCCGGGAGGCAAGGTATTCGATCGCCTCTTTTGCCACCTCGGCTACGTTGACGAGCCCGGAGGCGTCGATCTTATCGACCGAATCAGTCGGCCGGTGATAGTCTTCATGGGGACCGGCAAAGAGCTGAACGGCCGGTACGCGCGCTTCATGAAAGCTTACCTGATCGCTGGAATCGAGGGGCTCGGTGACGGTGGTTACGTCTACCCCGGTGACGTAGCCCGCCCCCCTGAAGATGTGAACCCACTCGTCCGCCGATTCGGCTCCCAGTACCAGGAGCTTGCGGTCGCCGAGGCGCCCCACGGTGTCAAGGTTGATCATGCCGATGGTTTTCGCCGGAGGAAAGCGTTTCATGGCGGATACATAATGTTTCGAGCCGAGGCGTCCGGTCTCTTCCCCGGAGAACGCCGCGAAAACGATGGTCCGCTCGGGAGCCGTGCCGGCAAAATACCGGGCGAGTTCGATAAGGACCGCAACCCCGCTTGCGTTATCGTCGGCGCCGGGATGGATCCTG
>CAYYSS010000297.1:0-3983 GCA_964474325.1 uncultured Nitrospirota bacterium | reverse complement strand
GTTCCCCGGGTCCATGGCCAATGCGTCCAGAAAACGCTGAAGCGCAAGCGCCTTTTCACCCACCTGCAGGTAAACCTGTCCAAGCAGGTATATACGCTCGGCGTTGGGGATCACGCTTCTGTACGCCTCTCCCAGCGCGATGGCCGCAGGCCAATTCCGTCGCTTAATGCTATACAGAAACCGGGCTTCCACGAAACCCGCGTCTTTTGTTCCAAGCGCCTCGGCCTTCCTGATATACTCCTCGGCCAGGTCGAGCCGGTCGGTGAAAACGCCGAGGCGTATCATGTCAATGAGAATCTTGGCCTGCACATCCGTATAGTTCTCCCCTGCTTCTGCCTGCCGAAGGATCGACTCCGCCGCGTCCGGTCTGTCGCTGTAGAGAAAGTGCTCCGCAACGGCTACGGCGACCGCTCCGTGCCGGACGCCTTTTTCGTAAGCGTCAAGCATCACCCCGTTCGTACGGGCCCATACAGCGTTTCTTGTGAATGTCCCGAACCCAAGAAACACAACCAGGGAAAGGACGAGAATCGTAGCCAGTTTTTCCCCGCCTTTCGTTCCGAGTGAAGGCACTGCCCGGCCGACATGGAACCACGCTGCCAAGACAGCACATCCGGCGCCATAAACAACAAGAATCGAGGGAAGGTAGGTTCGGTGCTCAAAGACGGGATAGAGTGGGAGTACCGAAGATTCCGGGAGGATCGCAATCAAATACCACAGCACACAGAAGGACGCAAGGGGGAGTTTTCTGCGCCGGACAACGGCCACAAGCACAATACCGACGACGGCGCTAACCGCAAAGAGCGTTGAAATAGGCGCAAAGAGCGACCTGGAAATCTCCCAATCGTGAATAATCCTCAGCCGGGCGGGAAACGGGAACAGGATGAGTGATATGTAATAGCAGACAACCCTGCTCTGGGTGAGGAGGCGATCAATTGCCGTGATACCGCCCCGACCGTCACGGCCATTCCATAGGGCAAGCAGAGCGTGATACGCTCGATCACTCGAACCGTACACCCAGATAATGGAGCCCAGAAACCCGGCGACTCCGAAAGCTATCAACAGCCCGTTCGCCTTGACGGCACGGCGGATGTCCCCCTGATCGGGAAAAATCCACGCCCAAACCCATGCAACGGCCGGGAGGACGACCGCGTTCTCCTTAAATCCAACGGCCAATACGTAGAAAAGAAGAAACAGAAAGCTGAAAATCCGCTTTTTTGTCCCCCGGTATTCAACATAGGCCAAAAACCCGGCAAGAAAAAACAAAGCACCAAGACTGTTCATTCGCTGAACAACGTAGGTCACCGACTCGGTATGAATTGGGTTAAGTCCCCAAATAAGCGCAAGAATCCCGCACAAGACGGGTACATACCCCTCGGGGGAATGTTTATGAAGCCATGGAGGCCACAGCTTACGGTAGATGAAGAAAACAAGGAAAATATTCACGAGATGAACGAGAAAATTGACCACATGATACGAAAAGGGGTCCAGACCACCCCACAAATAATTGAGGCTGAAAGACAGGTAGGCGAGAGGTCGGCGCATCCGCAACGTGGGGATTCCCTCCAAAGCGCCCAGAAGCTCGGCGGCCGAAAAATTTCGAACGTGAATATTCTTATTCAGAACGATACTCGAGTAATCATCGAATACAAACGGCGCGTGGAACGACGGGAGGTAGGCGACCGCGCAGAGACCGACTACCGCAATAACGCCCGCTACGCGCATGAGGCTGGGCTTTGTCATATACAAACGGTTATGGTAATGTTGTCTCCCGGGTAAACGCCTACCCGTACTTTTCGGCCGTTCGGCAGTTCATTGCCGGCTATTCTAGCAGAGACCGTCCTGCCGGGGTCCGATCCACCAGAACCCACGTTCGTCCCCCTCAGTTCTTCCGGTACACGACAGCCTTTCCGGCATTCACAGGACGGAATTTCTGCGTCAGCGAATGAATGCTTTCGGAGGCGCCGATTATCAGGTAGCCGCCGGGATTAAGCGCCTCGTGGAAAAAACCGGTGACTTTCTTTTTTACCGCCTCGTCGAAGTAGATCATCACGTTTCTGCAGAAGATAAAATCCATCCCCCGGACCCGCGCCATGCGGCTTTCGTCGATGAGGTTCAGCTCCTCGAAACGGACGAGGCGCCTGACTTCGGGGGAGACCCCCAGACCTCCATCGGTTTTCACGAAATACTTGCGGATATGGAGGCTCCCGGTATTGCGAAGGGCGTACTCGCCGTAGACACCCGCCCGGGCCCGGGAGATGGCGTCTCGGCTGATATCGGTTGCGTAAATGGGGGTTCCGTTCACAGCCCCACCCTGTTCCAGGAGGTATATGGCCAGGGTGTAGGGTTCTTCTCCCGTGGAACAACCGGCGGACCAGATTTTCACCCCCTGCCTGCCCCGTTCGGCGAGCTTTTGGGGCAGCAATTCCCGACCGAAGGCCTCGAGCAGGAGCGGTTCTCGAAAAAAACTCGTCTCCCGGGTGGTGATCAGATCAAAGAGATCCGCGAGATCGCTGGCCGAGGTCCGGCTCAGGTTTCGGGCGTAGTCCTCGAAATTCGCAATATTTCGATCCCGCAGGTGTCGCTGAAGGCGGTTTTCCACGAGATATTTTTTTGAATCCTGGATAAATATCCCGCTGCTTTTATAAACGAAATCCCGGATCGTGCGGAACGTCTCGTCGGAAAGCTTGAGCAAATCAGTCATGGGCACCAAGGACCGGGGGCCTCTCGGGAAACATCCTCGGAGAGCGCGTCCCGGGACGGCGGCGTAATCGTCCCGTGATTTCTTCGGATTCCTTTTCCATAAACGGTTTATCGGCAGTCACATCGATACACTGTAGCACACCGCGGGGCAGGGGGGGAGCGTCGGGGGGGGTGCGGGCGTTCTGGCGCGGTCCGGGCGTATTCTGGTACTATTTTCTCAGTGCCCCGCATCCCAGACAACTCTCCGGTTAAGCGAACCGGCGTGCAATCCGATGCCGCTCCCCCTGATCCCGCGGAAATCGCGGGGCGCACGCCTCTGGGAACCGGTACCTTCCGTTTTCGATGTTCTCCGGCGGTCTCGTGTTTTACCCGGTGCTGTCATGACGTCCGGATTGATCTCCGGCCCTACGACCTGGTACGTCTTAAAAAGGCACTGACCGTTTCGTCGTCCGACGTCCTGGCGAGCCACACCTATGTGACTGCGGGGGAAAACCCGGGTTTTCCCGCGGTTCGCCTCGCGATGTCCCCTGCCGAAGGCAAACCCTGCCCTTTTCTCAGGCCCGAGGGATGTCGGGTCTACGAGGACCGGCCGGATGCATGCAGAACCTATCCCCTGGAACGCGGAGTCTCCGTCGAACCGGGCAGGCCCACATCTATAAAGGAGTACTACTTCCTCGCCCGCCAGCCGATCTGCCGCGGCCACGACGAAGACAGGGAGTGGACTGTTCGGGAATGGATCCGGGATCAGGGGGTCGAAGAATACAATCGCATGAACAACCTCTGGGCGGAACTCGATCTGCTTTTTCGGGCCAACCCCGGCGTCTGGGGTCGAGACGGTTGGAATGGATCTTCGTTCCGGATGGCATTCATGGCACTTTACGACGTAGACCGGTTCCGCGACTTCGTCTTCGAATCTTCGTTTCTCAAACGCTATCGGATAAAAAAAGATGTGGTCCGTACGATAAAGCGGGACGATACCGGACTCCTGCGTTTCGGACACGCCTGGGTCAAGGCAACCGTTTTCCACATCCCGACGCCTCTCATCAGACAAAAAACCCCACCACCGGCCCGTTGACCCGGCGGAAGGTCTCCGGCCGCTTCGTCATGTTTCCACGAACAGGGCTTCCACAAACTCCGCGGGATCGAAATCCCTGAGATCGTCCACGCCTTCGCCGATGCCGATCAATTTGATAGGGATCCCCAGTTCTTTCGCGACGGCCAGCACCACGCCGCCTTTGGCCGAGCCGTCGAGCTTCGTGAGCACGACCCCCGTAATCTCCACC
>CAYYSS010000296.1:0-3991 GCA_964474325.1 uncultured Nitrospirota bacterium | reverse complement strand
CAAACCCAAAACCTTGAACCCGGAACCCCGAACCTTGTTTTACGCCGCGAAGCGGTTTTCTTGAGGCCGCCGGGCCCGTATTTTACGGAGCTGTAAGGTAAACGGCGTATCGCCCGGATTATACCCCGGGTAACGAACGCTTTACGCGACGATATCCCACGAAAACCTCCCCACGGATTCGCTTTCGATAACTACACGATCCCCCACCGAAAGCGGACCCACGCCGTCCGGTGTGCCGGTGTAGATGAGGTCACCGGGCTGGAGATGCCAGATCCGGCTTAAGGCCGCAACCAGGGCTTTCGCGCTGAAGATCATATCTCCCGTTGAGCCTTCCTGTCTGATTTCGCCGTTTACTGTACAGCGCAGTGTAATATCCGCCAGGTCGACCGAACCGTCAAAGGGCTGGGGGTGTCCGACAGGCGAAGACTGCTCGAATGCCTTTGACGCCTCCCACGGCAGTGCGCTTTCGCGAAGCCTGCGCTGTACGTCCCGGAGCGTGAGATCAAGCCCCAGGGTAAAGGACCGGATATACGACCCGGCGTCCTCCACGGCTATGTCTTTTCCCGGCCGTCCGATTTCGACCACCAGCTCGACCTCGTGGTGCAGTTCCCGGCCGTGCCCCGGAAAATGAATCGGTTTCCCGGGAGCAACCAGACAAGACGCCGGCTTCATGAACACGACGGGTTCCGTCGGTACGGCGTTATCGAGTTCCTTGATGTGCCTGGCGTAATTGAGACCGATACAGAAAATTCGTGGTGTCATGGTTTCCACCTCGTTATGGGTTTTGAACGTACATCGATCCTTATTGTATATGCTGTCGGCCTCCCTGCGCGGACTCGCGTGCAACAGCGGCGGCAAAGGGCGCTGAAACATTCCACACAGGCCCGGACGATTCCCAAACATTGCCGGGCGCTCATGTCTCGGTAATCTGCCGGCAATCTTTAACCGTCAAAGTAAAACAGCGGTTATAGTAAAATTCAAGGGGTCATGTTCTTTCTTTCCACACCGATCCCGGCACCCTCCGGGGGATCGGAGGTCCCGGGCGGCTCGAAAGGCGCTTTATGGCTCTGAGGTCATTGTGAATATTCTTGTTGTTGAAGACGACGAGCGCACTGCTCAATTCATAAGGAAAGGGCTTCTCCAGGAAGGGTTCGTTGTCGAGCACGCGGCCGACGGAGAGACCGGCCTCTTCCTCGCCCAAACGCGGTCTTTCGACGTGGCCGTCGTCGATCTCATGCTTCCGGGACTCGAAGGGCTCGCGCTCATCCGGCGCCTGCGTGAGGAGAAGACAACCACACCGATATTGATCCTCAGCGCGCGGAATTCCGTGGATGACAGGGTAAAGGGGCTCGAGACCGGGGGAGACGATTATCTCGTCAAACCTTTTGCCTTTTCCGAACTTGTAGCACGTATCCACGCCCTTGTCCGCCGGGCCTCCTCCACCCGGGAACTCGCGGCGCGACTCGAGGTGGCGGACCTGGCGGTGGATACCGTGAGGCACAAAGTGTACCGCGGCGACGATGAAATCGTCCTCCAACCCAAAGAATACACATTACTTGAATACCTCATGCGAAATGCGGAACGGGTGGTCTCGAAAACAATGATAATGGAACACGTGTGGGACTATAACTTCGACCCTCAGACGAACGTTGTCGAGGCCCGCATCTGCCGCCTGCGGGAAAAGATCGACCGGGGGCAGAGCGTGCCCTTAATTCACACCGTACGGGGCATGGGATACGTTCTGGAAGAAAGAACCTGACATGTTCCGTAGTCTTACGAGCCGCCTCACCGTCTGGTACGGCGGTTTGTTTGCCGTTCTTGCACTCACCTTCTTCGCTCTCTTCTACGGCGCCCTCTCATCGCGACTCCAGGGAAGAATCGACGCCGAGCTGTCTGACGATGCCCGGGAAATCGCCGATTTTTTACATAACCACGATACCGCTCAGGTGCAGGAGTTTGTAGCCGAGGAGGTCACACCCGATGGAGTCAGTCACGAATTTATTCGTATCCTTACGCCCGACGGCGAATCCCTGGCCGGGACGGACCTGAGCGCCTGGTCAGGATTGCCGGAGTCTCTGCAGGACCTCAACGGTGCGCCCGGGCCCGGACAAACTTTTCTCACCGTGAAACTGCCCGAACGAGCGGATACGATTCGCGTAATATCGCGGCGCCTTGCCGACGGGCGGGTGGTTCAGCTCGGCGTTTCCCTGGAAGACGACGAGGAACTTCTTGCCTACGTCCGGAAGATATTCGGGCTGGTTGCCGTCGCAATGGTCTTCGTGGGGGGGGGAGTGGGATGGTTTATGGCAAAGCGGGCCCTGGCGGGCGTTGAACGGGTTACGGACACGGCACTTGGAATAAAGAAAGGAGATCTTGCCAGGCGTGTCTCCGTCGGCAATGAGGGGGCCGAAATCGAACGCCTTGCAAAGGCGTTCAACACCATGCTCGACCAGATCCACGTCTTGCTTGCCGAACTCCGCGAGGTCACCCAGAACATCGCCCACGATCTCCGTAGCCCACTTACGCGGATCCGCGGCGTGTGCGAGACCACACTCCGTTCGGAAGCCTCCGTTGAGGAATACCGGGATATGGCCGCAACCGTCATCGAAGAGGCCGACCGTCTCGTCAACATGATAAACATCATGCTGGATATAGCGGAGATGGACTCCGGCGCCGTGAGTATTGCGCGGACACCGGTCGACCTGAACGAACTTATCGCCGATGTTGCGGAACTCTACGAACCGGTGGCTGATGACAAGGACATAGTTATCAACGTGGAATCCGGGGCCCGGAACGCTCTTATTCGTGGCGACGCACCCCGCCTCCAACGGGTATTCGCCAACCTTCTTGATAATGCAATCAAATACACACCCGCCGGGGGACGGATCTCACTGGAAATGCAGGCGGACACCGAATCCGTACGCATTTCGATAAAAGACTCGGGTATCGGCATGGACAGCGAGACCCGCAAACGGGCGTTCGACCGTTTCTATCGCGGAGACCCCAGCCGCAGTCTTCCGGGTAACGGCCTCGGCCTGAGCCTTGCCCGGGCCTTCGTCCGGGCCCACAACGGCGACATCACCGCTGAAAGCATCCCGGGCCACGGCACTGTTTTTTCCGTCGTGCTCCCGCACCTGCCTTCCTGACCCCCCGCTGCATTACTGAACGGTAATCTCCTCGAAACATCCGGGCAAGTTTTCCTTCGTAGACTTTTATCGAACAGTAGGAGCCGCCGGATAACCGGCAGGCCAAACTCTTCGGGACGCCTGCGGGCACCGGAAACGGAGGACTGCAATGCTGAAAGACGGAATTCGTCTTCTCGTTATCAGTATTCTCGTTATCAGTATTCCTGCGCTCATCGTCGCGTGCGGCGGGAGCAATAACCGCGCCACCACGACCACCGGCTCCGGGGAATTCCCCACCGCCCAGCCCCCATTTGACACGACACTCCTCTCCGCGGAAGTTACCAATGCCTTTTTCCCGCTTATCCCGGGCACCACCCGGGAATACGAAGGCGAAACCGATGAAGGGACCGAGCGCGTCGTCGTCTTCGTATCCTATGAAACCCGAAACGTCCTGGGGGTGCCGTGCCGTGTCGTGGTCGATCGCGTGTATCTCGACGGGGAACTCATCGAAGAGACCTTTGATTGGTATGCCCAGGATACCGCCGGGAACGTCTGGTACATGGGCGAAGATTCGGCCGAGTATGAAGACGGCCGGGTGGTGAGCACCGCTGGTTCGTGGGAGGCGGGCGTTGACGGGGCCGAGGCGGGAATTATTATGCTTGCTGAGCCCAAACCGGGAGACTCATATCGCCAGGAGTTTTATGCGGGCGAGGCCGAGGATGCCGCCGAAGTCGTCGCCCTCGACGTTGTCGTCGCGCTTTCGGACGGCTCATCTCATACGACCCTCCAGACCAGGGACTGGACGCCCCTTGAACCGGGCGCCGACGAGTACAAGTACTACGCGTCCGACATCGGCACGGTACTGG
>CAYYSS010000295.1:0-3991 GCA_964474325.1 uncultured Nitrospirota bacterium | reverse complement strand
GCTCTGCCGAAACGAATCACGGCACGCCAGCCGTACGTCCCGCTCCGGGTTCTTCGGTTTCCTTGCCGCTATCCTGAACGCCACCGGCACGACCGTCTCGAATTTGAAAATGTCGGCGATGTCGTAAACGAACGACTGTGGTTTGCCCGTATGAATAAACCCCACCGCGGGCGCGTACCCGGCCGCGAGTATCCCCGCCTCGCAGATACCGTACAGACAGGCCGTCGCGGCGCTCAGGCAACGGTTGGGAACGTCGCCGCTTCCCCACTCGGTATGATCGTAGTTCCGCTTTTTCCACTTGACCTTATATTGCCGGGCAAGCAATTCGTACATCTTGCGGACCCGCACCCCTTCGATACCGCGAAGCTGCTCCACGCTCCTGCGCTCGGGAGGTTTTTCCTTGAAACGGATTTCGTACATTTTCCGGACAACCTTCAACCTGGCGCTGTCGTCAAGGGCCAGCTTCGCCTGGTACAGCAAACGGTCGGCGCGTGCTCCCCCCGGCTGTCCGGATGCGTAGAGCCGCACCCCGGCTTCGCCCACCCAGACGAGAAGACACCCGACTCTCGATGCCAGAGTCACGGCGGCGTGGGAAACCCGCGTGCCGGGCTCGAGCATGAGACAGGCAACGCCGCCCACGGGGATATGGGTCCGCACGCCGTTTTTGTCAACAATCACAAAGGCGCCGTCAAGAACATCGAGTCGGCCCTTTTGAACAAACATAACCGACAATCGATCCTTGATGGGCGTAGGTTTCAACGGTGGAAGAACCGGTTCCGTCATTTCTTCTTCCCTTTCAGCCGCTTTCGTTTTTTCGGTTCCGTAAGATAGTTTTCCCGGGAAACCACGCTCTTTTCCGTTTTCCGCTCAAGGTCTTTTCTCGCCCCGCCCGCCGGTTTCCGCCCCTTCGCGCGGCCCGCTTGTTTGCCTGAAAGCCGTGGGCATCGTCGACGCGGGTGATCTCCGTGGTCGCGGCCTCGCCGAGCATGGAGAAGATCAATTCCAGGTCGGTCATGTGATCGCGAAGATTCTCCCTTTCGAGCCCTTTCAGCTTCTTGTGTTCGCCGGGCGTGACATCGAACGTGGCCCTCGCTATTTCCGCGGTTAAGATCTCAAACTCCCTGGACTGATTGATATCGCGTTTCTTCCATTCGTCCGTCAGTTCCGCCCGGACGGCGATTCCGCGCATTCGTTTCTCTATCCAGGCTTCGGAATACCCTTTGGCACGGTACAGGGCCTTGGTCCGTTTCGTGGCCAGTTCCGGATCCTCGATCTCCTGAACGCGCTCGTAGCCGACCCTCGCAAGCCACCGTTTGAAGGGCTCGGCCTTGGGGGAGGGGATGGACTGGATGATGCGGAATATGCCTTCGGTGTTGGCGCAAAGCATCCGTTGAGCGCCTCCGGCCGTCTCGACAGAAAGGGTATGTACAATCCGTACCCACCCTTTGCGAAGTTCCGGATCGCGGCGCTTCATTTGCTGGATGTACTGCTTCGGATCTTTTGAATCGATCAAGGCAGCAACTACATCCTGAACAACGAACCACCACTCGTTGTTATGGAGAGTACGGCGGATTTCCTTGCCTTTGAAAACGACCATACCGGGTTCTTTATCCATCAGTCACACCTCTTAACCATCATCAACCCGCAACCAAACGCCCTGGATCGCCCGATACCACTAAATAGGGCCTTCGAAAACTTCAGCGTATCCGTCACCTGTAGCTCTCCGGTAAAATCTATAGAACTGAAACCGGACTTCATCCCTTTGACGCCTTTCTTATTCAGTTCGTGCCAGCGGTATGAACTGTTCTGGAGTTTCGGCAACCCCTGCCGCTCCTGCCGCAAGACAAAACCGTGTTGTTTCCCCTGCCGCTCAATCCAGCGGAGAAGTGCTCGGTCCACCACGGCCTTCAAAGACCAGTCGAGCTTATCACGCTTGGCCATCCCATGCCGGAGTATGTCGGCGTATCGAGTATCTTCGTTGAGTAGCGAGGTCAAACGTGCGTCAAGGGCCTCGCCGCCGTGGGCCAGCAACCTTTTCTTTAGCACGCTTTTTTTAGAAGAATCCGGACCACTATCCTGCAGGCCCAGTTCCTCGCATAGTCCTTCTAATAAGGAACGCTGGGCATCCATGACAACGTCGTGTTTCTTGCCCGATTTCGTAACCACTGGATTTGCCCGCAGCTCAAAGCAGAGGGTATCCCCCTGTTTCAAACGGGGACGATACTCCTTGCTCTCGATGGTAAAGATGGGATTCGATCCTGCCGCACCGGGCTTGACCGACGAGACAAGATAGTACACCGGCTCGCCGCGCACTCCACCCCGCAAACCAAGCTGCTCACGGGCGATTTCCTCCCGAAACAGAAAACACCGCTTTCGTTCGCCAGGGAAGAGGTCCCACAACAAACGATGCGGGGTGTATGAATTGTCGGCCAACACCCTTGCCATCTGTGTGTTTCTGAATATTTCCGGCCTTACCCGGACACGCGAGAAATACATCACTCACCTCCCGGCAGATAAAGATAATGCTCCCGGCGGGGCGAGAACTGCCATCGGTCCCGGGAGAGAGGCTGATCGTGACGGACACGGGTCTGCACCCTCTCGAGATCAGGGATATCCGCAAACTCAGCGGCTTCGCCCTCCCAGTAGTAATGGCGATCTTTCCCAAGACCGAGCCAGTGGATGTCCCGTTTGGACAACCTGCCTTCATCCTTGTGAAAGGGCAGCAGACCCTTGTGCTCGTAGGACCGAAAGGCGGCGTAAAAGGTATCTTTACCGGAAATGACCATGGGGTGAAGAGGCGCGGCCAGCGGACAAGACTTCCGGCCAAGATAAAGATGAAATCTCGGCTTTTGCAGATACTCTCTGATCGTCAGCAGGTCGTAGGGCGCGTCCGGCAGGGCCTTTACCGCGACCACGGCCATGGCGTCGGAACGGTACTCGCGGGAAGAAAGGATGGTTCCCTTTCCCAACCGCTCCTTGCCAATAACCAGCTCATCGCGGCGGGTTCGATAGTTAAACCCGCCGACGGAGTCCGGCACCTGGGCGGTGTGAAAATCCTGGAGCAGGCTGCCGTGCGAATAAACCTCAACCGCAAACCGGTAGCCCTGCCGCATCTCTTCCTGGCCGTCGTGGTCGTCGCGTTTGATCCCAAGGGCCGCCGCCAGCAGGCCGATGAGCGCCGACTTGCCGGGATACGCAGCCGAATGGCGGGTCTCGCCAACGGCGATCTCTCCCCAACTGGCCATGGGGCCGTAGAGACGAAAGAGCAGATAGTCCATGGCCCCTCCTATCCGACGACGAAGTCGAGCAACTTGGACAGAGTTCCCTTCTTCTCCGGGACATTCATTTCGTATGATTCATCCGCGCACTCGCCGTACACCTTGTCAAAGCAGTCCCTTTGTGTGAGAAGGGCCTGGATTGAGTCAAGGATAAAATCATCGTTCTCCCGGTGGTTGATCGGTTTCAGATAGGCCACCGACAGGGAACGGGGCTGCTGGTCGCCCTTTTCCGCCAGCACAAACGAGGCATAGGCCCGGGAGGCGAAGCTGTTCTGCTTCCCGGAGGGGGCGACCTTGACCGCCGCCTCGGTCAGGGCGCGGATTGCCATGCCTGCGAGTTCCTCGTTGCCATCGAGGTTGTCGATCAACAGTTCCCGGTTGATGCAGATATAGGAGTAAAAGAGACCGGCGGCAAAACGGGTTTCGCCGATATGGGCGGCTCCGGCATCATCCCTGTATTCGTTCAACTCCTCAACCGCTGTGAAATAATCATCTTCAATAACCACGGGGTGAACACTAATGGCATGAGCCACCTGGCAAGCCGCTTCTTCAGCAAAATTTTGCTTGCCTTTAACAGCCAGCATTCTACCGAAAAGCGCAATATCAACTGCGTGCGAATTTTTTCTCAAAAGAATTAATTCATCGTCTGTTGGTTCTCTTTTTTCTGGGTCTTCGTGGAAGAGTGTGGGTCATTTCAGAACTCTTTGAGTGAC
>CAYYSS010000294.1:0-4007 GCA_964474325.1 uncultured Nitrospirota bacterium | reverse complement strand
ACTCGTGTTGTCGTAAAAATTTTTCTGGTTGCGGCCTCAACCCGGGTCAGGGCCGCCTTGGGGATATTTTTGTGGGCTTTGCGCACTTCGTGGTTTACGATTGACTTTGACGGTCCCGTGCAGACCCGGGCCGCACCCACCCTTGACAATCCGGGTAAAACACGCGTATGGTTTAAATTACTTCACAGGAGTGGCCGTGGTTTCACAACGCGCGGACCGGAAAACAGATGGATGCTGGTTACGATTATAGATAACAACGACGCGTTTGAAACGAGGGGCTGCAGGAAATGAGCGGCGTTTTTGACTCAGAGTCGGCGCCGGATGACCGCTTTGTCGGCGTGGTTTCACATTAACGGTTTCTTAAAAACGGACGAAGAATACAGTACAAAATGGGAGGGTTTATGAACCGGACTCTTCGTGTCTTGATTGCTGTCGCCCTGTGCGTGGTCCCTGCTGCTGCGTCTGCCGTGGACCTTTTTGGCACGTCCCAGACGTTTCTCCGGGTAGAAGAGTCCGCCCGGGGCGACACCCTGGCGCCGCTTCATGAATACGTGGATCTGCACGTGGAGAACACGGAAGGCGCGGATCTTTCGTTTCATCTGGGCGCCTGGATTCGCGGGGACCTGGGCGAGGATTCCGGCGAGGATTCCCATAGCAAGGATCTGACGAACGCGTATCTCAGGTTCAGGAACGCGCCACGGGGCCTGGACGTGGAAGCCGGGAGACTTTTCGTCTTCGAGGGGGTTGCTTCGGAACGGCTCGACGGAGTCTCGGCACGTTTTCGCGGGCGGTTCGGGCTGTCGTTTGCGGCTTATGCCGGGAGTCCCACGGACGCGGATCACAACGGGCGTTCGAGCGATTTTGTCTACGGGGCGCGTCTTTCCCACGAAAACAAATACCTTACCGTAGGTCTTTCCTACCTGAAAGAAGACGACGACGGGGACGATTTCCGTGAAGAGCAGGGAATTGATCTCTGGATCGGTCCGACTTCCTGGTTTTCGATTCAAGGCCACTCATACTATAACGCGTTAACCGAGGGTTGGTATGACCATTCGTACCTGGCCCGGCTCGGCCCGTATAAAGGGGTGACCCTGACCGGATCCTATACGGTCATCGAATACGAAGACTTTTTCTCGTCAGCGACCCTGAGCGCGTTCATGTCCCCCGGACTCGACCCCGACGAACGGCAGACGTCCTTCGGATTGCTTGCGGACTATGCGTCGGAGGGTGGTTTCGGGGTTCAACTCGAGTACAAGAACCACGACTACCGCTTCCGGGGTTCGGCCGATTCCTATGGCGTCTCCCTGCGGTATACGCGTCCCGAACAGTGGGGGGGCGGTGTTTCCGTTACCGTCGTGGACGGTGACGACGAACTTCTCCGGTACAACCGGTACCGGGGTTATGCGTGGAAAGAGTTTTCACGGCAGAGGCTCTCCGTCGACGTGATCCACATTCAGTACGACAAGACTGTAAGCGGCGTGGACAGGGCGTTTGAGGCGAGCGCTTCGTATACGTACCGCTTGAGCGCACGGCTGCACCTCGGTGTGGATATGCGCTACGGCGACAACCCGGATTTTGAAGAAGACGTGCGGGTGGTGTTCCGGCTGATCTACCATTTCGGCACCGCGCCGCGGGGCACGTGATAACGATGAGAGGATCGAGTATGAACAGACTGAACAAATCAATGATACTCGGCACGATCGCCGGCGTTGTCTTCGCCGGGCTCGTGCTCCAGGCCTGTGCGACGGGCGGGGGACTCCCGCGGCGCCACCCCATGGAACTCACCTCGTCGCCCCAATGTACGGATTGCCACATCTACGAAGAGGGGGTCTCGCCCGTGGTCTTCGAGGCGTACAACCATTCGGGGGATTTCTCCGTACGGCACCGTTTCCTGGCGGCCCGTACGGACAGGCTCTGTGTGACCTGCCACGAACGATCGTTCTGTGTTGACTGTCATGCCTCGAAGGACGAGCTGAAGCCGAGTGTGAAGTATCAGGACAGGCCCGAGCGCCGGCTCCCCCATCGCGGCGACTACATGAGCCAGCACAAGATAGACGGCAAGCTTGATCCCGCCCCCTGTTTCCGCTGTCACGGCCGGGAGAACAACGATCTCTGCAAGAGGTGTCACCGATGAAGACCTTCGTGTTTCGCGGGGCCTTTCTGGCCGCGGCGGTATGTACTCTTTTCCTCGTCCAGGGCTGTAGTAACTCGCGGACCTCCACGTTTTCCTCCATCGACGGCCACGGGCAGAACTGGGTGCCCCGGCACTCGACGGAGGCCGCGGCGGGCATTACGGCCTGTACCGAATGCCACGGCGCGGATTTTCAGGGCGGTATAAGCCATATCGCCTGCACCGAGTGCCACCTGGGGGATGAAACCGCGATCCATCCGGCGACTTGGGGCCAGGATGCAATTGGTGCTCACCGGGCGTTTGTTACGGCAAACGGTGTCGATTCCTGTTCGAATATGTTCTGCCACGGTACGGATCTCCTCGGTGTGCCCGCCGGCGGGCCGTCCTGTGCCACGTGCCACTCCTGGCCGTTTGCCGGCGGCGGGCATGGTGAAGGATGGCTTCCCGCGGGTCACGTAGCGGACGCCCGGGCCGACCTTTCCGCCTGCCGCGTGTGCCACGGCGACGACCTTTCCGGCGGCATTGCGGGGGTTGCCTGCCTTGACTGTCATCTGGGAAGCCCGACTGCTGTTCACCCCCTCGACTGGGGAAATAACGTTATCTTTTCCCACGGTCCCTTCGCCCGGGACCAGGGGACTCAGGCCTGCGCGAACCTGTATTGCCACGGCACGGGGCTTGACGGGGCGAGCCCCGCGGGCGGGCCGTCGTGCTCCCAGTGCCACACGTGGCCGTATACCGACGCCCACCCCGACGGCTGGGCGCCGTCCGGGCACGTAACCGAGGCCCGGGCCGATCTTAATGCGTGCAAGGTCTGTCACGGCGAGGACCTTCAGGGCGGCGCGGTCGGCGTTGCCTGTACGGATTGCCACCTGGGTGATCCCTCGTCGATACATCCCCTGGCGTGGGGCGGGGACGCCTTCGGCAATCACGGGGCTGCCGTGATGCAGAGCGGACCCGGCTCCTGTTCGAATATGTATTGCCACGGCGCGGACCTGGACGGCGTCGCTCCCGCGGCCGGCCCGTCCTGTTCCCAATGTCATACCTGGCCGTACGCCGGTAAACATCCGGCGGGATGGGTCCCCTCGGGTCACGCTCCGGAAGCCGCCCGGGATCTCGAGTCCTGCAAGATATGCCACGGTGAGGATCTTCAAGGCGGTATCGTTGGTGTCTCGTGTACGACCTGCCATCTCGGGGGGGCTACCGACATCCATCCACCTACGTGGGGATCGAACGCATTTACCGCCCACCGGGCTTATGTGGGGCAGAACGGTACGGACGGGTGTACGAATATCTATTGCCACGGTGCGAACCTGGACGGCGTCGCTCCGGCCTCGGGCCCATCGTGTTCGACGTGTCATACCTGGCCGTTTACCGGGGTCCACGGGGCCGGGTGGGTCCCGTCCGGGCACGTGGCGGATGCCCAGGCGGATCTCGACTCCTGCCGGTCGTGCCACGGTGCTAATTTGGAGGGCGGGATCGGCCCCGCCTGTTCCACGTGTCACCTGGGCGGCGGTACGTCGGTACATCCGACGGCGTGGGGTACGAACGTGATCGGCTCCCACGGTGCGTTCGCCGTGCAGAACGGGACTGCCGCCTGTTCAAACCAGTATTGCCACGGCACGAACCTGGACGGCGCCGCACCCGCCGTGGGTCCGTCCTGCTCCACGTGCCATACCTGGCCCTTTGCCGGGGGGCACGATGCAGGCTGGGTCCCGTCCGGACACGTCCCGGAAGCCCGGGCCGATATTGCGTCGTGCCAGGTCTGCCACGGCGACGATTTTTCGGGGGGTATCACCGGCGTCGCCTGTGCCGATTGCCATCTGGGAGGCGAAAACTCCGTTCATCCGTTGGACTGGGGTACGAACGCGGCCGTTGC
>CAYYSS010000293.1:0-4023 GCA_964474325.1 uncultured Nitrospirota bacterium | reverse complement strand
ACCCCGAACCTTGTTTTATGCCGTGTGGCGGATTTTCTTGAGGCCGCCGGCCCCGTATTTTATGCAACTGTAAGGTTTACTCCACACAACAGGCCATGTTCGATACATCCCTGGTAAAGGCCTGTGCCGCTCTTTTTATGCCTTCGCTGAGCGTTGGGAAAACGTGCAGAGTGTCGATGATGTCGTGAACCGTGAGGCCGAATTTTACCGCGAGCGCGGCCTCGTGAATCAGGTCCGCCGCATTGGACGCAACGATATGTACGCCCAGGATTCGGGAATCCTCCGGGTGTATCACCATCTTGAAAACGCCGCGCGTTTCCTTTACGATTCCGGCCTTGGGCACTGCATCCATGTAAACGGAGCGGCACATGCAGCGACCGAAACGGCGCATTTCTTCTTTCTCCGTGAGCCCGACACTCGCAAGCTGGGGACTTGTGAAAACGGCGTGGGGTACGTGGTCGTAGTTGATGGTCTTCTTCAAAGCAGAAAGGGCGTTCTCCGCCGCAAGCGCGCCCTCCTTTGCGGCCACGGTCTCAAGGTGCATGGTGCCGATACAGTCGCCGGCGGCATAGATGCCCGGTACTGTTGTCTCGAAATGTTCGTTCACTTCAACAAAACCGCTCCGATCGGCTTTAACCCCGGCCGCTTCGAGTCCCATGTCGGACGTATTGCTCTTCAGACCGGCCGCAACCAGAATTTCGTCCGCCTCGATCACATCGGCCTGCCCGTCGCTCCGTATGGTTACCGCCTTGCGCCCGGCCGTCTCCGAGACCTTTTCGATATCCGCATCCATGACAAAGCGGATGCCTTCTTCCAGGAGCGCGGCAAGGAGTTCCTGCACGACCTCCGGTTCCTCCCGGCGGAGGACTTTGTGCCCCCTGGTCACCAGAACGGTTACCTTGCTCCCTAAACGGGAAAACATCTGGGCAAATTCGAGCCCTTCCGGCCCGCCGCCGATCACAAGAAGATTTCTCGGAAGCCTGCCGAGGTTCATGATCGTCCTGTGCGAATGCCACTCGATTCCGTCCATGCCGGGTGCGGCAAGCGGTCTGGTTGAGGCCCCCGTGGCGATCAGAACCTTTTCCGCCGCAAAGATCCCGCCTTTTACGCCGATGCGGTCGGCCGAGAGAAATTCCGCCCGGCCCTCGACATAGCGGACGTGATCCATGGACTCCATCACGTTGGTGTAATTGCGCCTGCGGGCGGAGGCGACGATCTCGTCTTTTTCCCGGATCAGTTCGGCAAAGTTGACGACCTGGGTGCCGGCAACTTTTTTCATCGATCTGAAGCGAGGATGCGAGGCATCGTAAAACCGGCCGGCGACTGTGAGCATGAGCTTCGAAGGGACGCAGCCCACGTTGACGCATGTTCCCCCGATCGGAAGTCCTGCGTTGATCATGAGGGTTTTTCGACCCAGCTCGTCCGCCTTCGTTGCCGCGGCAAATGCGGCAGCCCCGCCGCCCAGGATCACAAGGTTGTATTTTTCCGGGTCCACGGCTTTTTCTCCAGGCTCTGCCGGCGACGCGCGGGTGCGTCAGGGAACCGGCGTCCTTGCGACAACGCGTCCCGTGTACGACCCGGGCTTCGCCACCGCCTCTTCAAGGGCCTTGTCGGCTACCTTTTCATCCACGGTCAGCCAGGCCTTCTTTTCAGCAAACGAGACCTTCACTTCCTTCACCCCTGCGACCCCTGCCAGGGATCGTTTTATTGCGAGAGGTCAAAGTGAGCACGTCATCCCCTCGATCGCCAGAACCACCTTCTGCTCGGCGGCAAAGGCGGGAATAGGAATCGCAACCAGCAGAACGAAAACCGCTGTAAGCATCGCGAGTTTTTTCATAAAAGAACCTCCCTCGTTCACGGAATTCCTTTTTCCCGCAAATTTCCGGCTTTCTGATTTCTGACTTCTGTTCCCTGATGCGGCCTGTCAGCATCAAGCATACAGCCAGAGTACGACCTTCTGAAACGAGGCGGCGACAACAAGAGCCGTAAATCCGACCCACAGAATCCCTCGCGCCACACGCCGCGTGCGGATATCGGCTTCGCAATCGCAATCGGGCGCTTTGGGATAGAGTTTCCGGAACGAGTACCCCAGCATCAGGAACGCCGCGCCAAGCATATAGGGCCTGAGCGGCTCAAGGACCGACAGCTTCCCAAGAAAGCCGACCGAGGTCCCGAAAACCACGAATACGGCCGGCCCCACGCAGCAGGACGTGGCAAGCAATGCGGCAACCACGCTGCCCAGGCTGGACAGGTTTTCTTTTTTCATCAGATCTTGCCTCCTCTCATTTCCCCCTCTTTGGAACCCCCGTATCGATCCGTCGCCTCCCTGGTGATGCGTTCAACCGTGGAAAGACAGCAGGAACCCCGGGGGCTCTTCGTCTCACAGGAACAGCCCTCCGATTTCATCCGCGCCCGGATATCATCGGCAACCGTACTCCCCCCCGTCCGCCGGACTTCGTCCTCGATCTCTTCGATGGTATGGCCGAAACAGTAGCAGACCGGCCGGGGCGGCTCCGTCTCCTTGATCCCGACCCGGACGGACAAGTCCGACCGCCCGAAGGTCGAGCCGCCGTCGGCGCTGAAATAGACAACGTCGCAGACCGGGCTTTCGCAGAAGAAATACGGGCCCGGACGGATCGCGGACCGTTTTTCCGGAACCACCAGAGTCTCAAGGGTGACTTTCCCGACTGAGCTGCCGGTGGCGCCGCATCCGGGGCAACCCCCGGGGGCGGGCGCGATATCGTCAAGCCTCATAACCATCTGCTTTTCTCCTCAAACGCGACATTTGCGGCGGAACCAGGCCGCCGCCTCCTGAATTCAGTATAAACCCTGTGCCAGAGTACAGGGTCAAGGGGATCCGGCGATTGACTGGCTTGAAGTGAAAACCATTTCTCAACAAGGATGCACACCGGCGGAATGCCCGGCTTATTTTGACGACCCACGATATCTCGTTGATGAATGTTTCGTTCCGCCGGGACCAGGTCTGGTTTGCGGAAAAGACGATGAAGAAAGAAACCCTTCTTACGCCGCTTTCGGATTTCCAACCCAGGAAGCGGGAGGCTCTCGCACGTGGATATCTGAAAGGCCGCTACGGAGCGCTTCCCCTGGTTGCGGAATACGGCCGGGACTGATGGGCTCGGACAACCTGTTTCACAAACGACGTGAGCGCAAAAAGGCGGAATTCAAGAGGAAAAAGGCCCGTTTCCTGTGCCGCTTCATGCGGCCAGCGGAACGATTTTTGATTTTTTCAGGAGACGGTCTCTTGTGACGAGCCGTACATTATGGACGAGGCTTGTGGCCGCGATAATCTCGTCCGCCGGATCACTTCTGAAGTCAAGCCTCCGGATCGCCCGGCAGACGTCAAGGCTTATGGGCCAGATATGGATATTGGATACGATGAGCGAAAACTCCGGGTCGTCGATATCGAGTTCAATCCGCCCGAGCTGAGCCAGTTTGGTGATCTCCCACAGGACGATCGGCGATATGCTCCATGGATGCTCCGCAAGAAGAGTATATTCCTTTTTCGAGAGGGTATCATCCAGCGCGTAGAGGAGAATGTGGGTGTCAAGATTCAGCATTCCATTTGAGCCCCGTGGACATCACATCCCCCTTGATTCCGACCCTGCCCTTCATCCTGCCGATCAAGTCAGCGGATTGCACCCCGATGGGAAGCAGTTTCGCCATGGGTTTCCCGTGTTTGGTTATTATGATCCCTTCGCTGTCGACATTTTCGATAAGCGACAGGCATCGTTCCTTGAATTTCGCGGCCCCTATCGTCTTCATGATAGTATCCTAACACTGACCATAATTATTGTCCAGTCAATATATATGACTATAGTATGAGCGCGTTGAGTCGGCGCTGACAGCAGGACCTTGTTTTTCTGGTTCAGGACGCAGATGTACATAGACCGGGCGTGCAGATCGATGCCGCAATAATATCGATATTGTTTGGTGTGGAATTTCATGTGAGGTATTGCATTCGTACCGTCTTAATTTCCAGTGGGGCGTCGGAATGGATTCCGC
>CAYYSS010000292.1:0-4030 GCA_964474325.1 uncultured Nitrospirota bacterium | reverse complement strand
ATGGGTGTGAAACCGAGGGAGGCCGTTGCCGAAATCCGGTGGGCTGTCTCGTTTCCCTCGTAGTCGGTAAGCGATGCCGTGAAGATCCCCTCCAGGCGTCCGCCCTTTCCCAACATCCTCTGCCCCGCGAACGAAAGACCATAGGCGCCGAAGAGGTGCCCCTCGCCCTCGGGCAGGGCCCGGGGGTTGCTGTCGTGCCCGATCGATATGTCCGCCGTCATGCTGAAATCTGTTCCATCCGTCGATTCCGCCGCAGATGATACGTCCACCTCGGCGGTGGCAAAGAGAAGTACCGCGGTCACAACCGCTACCGTGACGGAACACAGTCCCTGTCGAACCCGTGGCATCATGGGTGAAGCCTACCACGGCACGGGAGCGAAGACAAATCGCGGTACGTCCGCAGTATTGAGAAAGCACAAACGATACCAGTGCGACCGGCCGATAACGGTTACTTTTGCAGCGATTTTTTCGGAATATACCCCGGAAAGCGACAACGCGCGCCGTGGTTCGACGTTTTCGTCGAAAGGAGGCGTCCGGCCGGGGCCCGTTATGGTATTCTAACGGCCTTATGGAGAAGGTCCTTGAACGTGCCCGGATTCTCAGTGAATCCCTGCCTTTTATCAGGCAGTTTTACGGTAAGACCGTGGTGATCAAGTACGGCGGCGCGGCGATGGTGGAACCCGCGCTTCAGGAGGCGTTCGCACGGGACGTGGTCCTCATGAATTTCATCGGTATGCGGCCGGTGGTCGTTCACGGCGGCGGCCCCTCGATTTCCGAGATCATGGCCCGGATGGGCAAGAAACCCAAGTTCGTCCAGGGCCAGCGGGTCACGGACCCGGAGACCATGGATATCGTCGAGATGGTCCTCGGGGGCCTGGTGAACAAGCGGATCGTTTCGTTCATGAACGGCCACGGCGGACGGGCCGTGGGGCTTACGGGGAAGGACGGGGGGCTCATCCGGGCAAAGAAGAAGGTCGTCAGCGCCGTCTCACCCGAGACGGGAACCCCGGAGATCATCGATCTGGGACTCGTGGGGGAGGTGGTCGAGGTGCGGCCCGAGGTGCTCCGGGCTCTTGAACAGGGGAACTTTATTCCGGTGATCGCGCCGGTGGGCGTGGGCCCCGAGGGGGAATCGCTCAATATCAATGCGGATTACGTTGCCTCGGCGGTGGCTTCCGCGCTCAGGGCGGAGAAGCTTGTCCTGCTTACGGATGTGACGGGAATCCTGGATAAGGAAAAGAACCTGGTCCCCACCGCGGACCGGGACGCCATTGACAGGTTGATAGCCGACGGCGTGATCCACGGGGGCATGCTCCCGAAAGTCCAGGCATGTCTCCGGGCGGTGGATGCGGGCGTGTGCAAGGCCCATATTGTGGACGGACGGCTCGCCCACGCACTGCTCCTGGAAATTTTCACCCAGGAGGGCGTGGGAACCGAGATCGTAGGCCGGCCGGAAGGTTAACGGCGACCTCAACCGCAGGAGAAATGTGAGTTTACCTTGCAGATGCATAAATACGGGGCCGCCGGCCCCTTCTCCAGGATCCTTTTGCAACGTCAAGGGAAACTTTGGAGGGGTGATTTTTGCAACGGATGGAGATGAAAATTGCGAAACGTGAATCGTGAATCGCGAAAGAGAATTGGGGGAGATGGGAAGATGGCTCAAAGAATCAAAGGAAATCCCGCCGAAGGGCGGTACGAATTTCTGAATTCCGGCTTCCGGCTTCCCGAATCGGGTCTCCTGGCCCGTGGAGGGTCGATCCGACTGTCCCCTGAAGCGGCTTGTCCGCGTTAGGGTTACAAAACGTACGGCAGATGGGAGGGAATGTGCGAGCATGAAGGTTCTACTGGTCGGGGGAGGGGGGCGCGAACACGCCCTCGCATGGAAAATAGCTCAGAGTCCACTCGTGAAGAAAATCTATTGTGCGCCGGGCAGTCCGGGCATCGCCCGGCACGCCGAGTGTCTCAATATCAAGGCGGAGGCGGTTTACGATATCCGCGAATTCGCCCGTTACGAAAAGATCGACCTGGTGGTCGTAGGACCCGAGGCGCCCCTTGCCAAGGGGCTGGGCGACGCCCTGCGCCGGGAAGGTATTGCGGTCTTCGGTCCCGGTGCCGACGGCGCCCGGCTCGAATCGAGCAAGTCGTTTTGTAAGGATTTCATGGTCCGGCACGGTATCCCCACGGCAGAGTACAAGACGTTTACGTCGCCGATCCACGCCGGGGACTATATTCGTCTGATGGGCGCACCCATTGTCGTCAAGGCCGACGGCCTGGCGGCGGGCAAGGGTGTGTTCGTCTGTAACACCGTCGAAGACGCCATGTCCGCCGTGCATACGATCATGAAGGAGAAGGCTTTCGGGGATGCGGGTGATAAGGTCGTGGTGGAACGCTGCCTCCAGGGTGAAGAGGCTTCGTTCATTGCTATCACGGATGGAGATGAGATCCTGTATCTGGCCTCGTCCCAGGACCACAAACGGATCTTCGACGGCGACCGGGGACCGAATACCGGCGGGATGGGCGCCTACAGCCCCGCCCCCGTGGTGGACGAGGCGATGCGTCGGAAGATCATCGACAGGGTGATCGACCCCACGGTCCGGGGGCTCAAAAAGGACGGAATTTCGTTCCGGGGTGTGCTCTATGCCGGAATCATGATACAGGACGGCGTCCCCTACGTACTCGAGTACAACGTCCGTTTCGGCGATCCGGAGGCCCAACCGCTGGTGGTGCGCATGGAAGGCGACCTGGCCGAGGTCATGCGTGATACGGCGGAGGGAAGACTCGATCCGTCGAAACTGACCTGGCGGGACGATGCCTCCGTCTGTGTGGTGATGGCTTCGGGAGGGTATCCCGGATCCTACGAAAAAGGGATGCCCATCAGCGGCATTGACGAGGCGGAGCAACTTGACGGCGTTGTCGTATTTCATGCCGGGACGGCCGAACGGGACGGCCGGGTCGTTGCCTCCGGCGGTCGGGTTCTGGGCGTGACGGCAACCGGCGCGGATATCAGGACCGCCGTACAAAGGGCCTATGAGGCGGTGGGCCGCATCCATTGGGAGGGGGTCCAGTACCGTAAAGATATTGCACGACGTGCCCTCGAGCGCCTTGAAGGGGCCGGGTGATGGCGGCCCGGGTTCTCATCCTCATGGGCAGTGATTCGGATCTGCCGGTACTCCAGGCGGCCCGCGAAACCCTGGACGGATTAGGCATTGAGTCCGAGATGACCGTAGCCTCGGCCCACCGGACCCCGGAGCGGGTCCGGACCCTGGTTCAGGAAGCCGAGGGCCGCGGTATCGACGTAATCGTGGCCGCTGCCGGGATGGCCGCCCATCTCGCCGGCGCCGTAGCCGCCCAGACCATCCTGCCGGTGATCGGCATTCCTGTTGACGCCTCACCCCTCGGGGGGATGGACGCCCTCCTGGCGACGGTCCAGATGCCGCCGGGTCTTCCGGTTGCCACCGTCAGTATCGGAAAGGCCGGCGGTAAGAATGCCGCGGTACTCGCAGCCCAGATAATCGCCCGTAAGGACCCTGCCGTGGGCGAGGCGCTCCGGGCGTTCCGAAAGGAAATGGCCGACGAGGTGATACGAAAGGCCCGGATCGTGGAGCAGGGGGGCGCCTGATCCGGTAAACGGCGGGGGAGCGCCGGATTTCGTGCCGATCCCGGAAGGCACGTTCCGTGGCGTATACCATACCGTGTTCGGACCCTGTCGCCGTTTCAGGAGTGCTGTAGCCGTGCGTATTTTCTTGATTCCACCGGCCCCTTTTCCGGGAAATTTCTGCAACGTTAGGGTTAACATAGGGGCGACTTTACTTCCGGCGTCTCCTGCCGATAACGGAATACGGACCGTCAAAAGATCAGCGCCAGATTGCGGAAAATCACGCAATTTCGTTGACTTTGTGGAAAACCGCGTGTTATAAATTACAAATTTACTCTAGTGCTATAAATTACAAATTTACTCTATTTAATAAAGGTGATCATCGAATGAGCCGTACACAGCCTTCGGGCATTATTGACAGGATCTGGCGGTTTT
>CAYYSS010000291.1:0-4032 GCA_964474325.1 uncultured Nitrospirota bacterium | reverse complement strand
TTGCGGATTTTTTTGAGGCCGCCGGCCCCGTATTTTATGCCACTGTAAAGTTAACCTGATTTCAAGTCGTGAACGCAACGCAGAAGCGTTGCGGCTTTCCGGTTCCGTAGCAGGAAGACGGCGGGAAATCCGGGCTAACCGGCTCTGATCCTCAGATCTTCAAGCAGGGGTTCAAGGGGCAGGTTTTTTTCCTTTGCGGCCCGGGCAAGGCTCCAGTTCAGGCTGTTTTCAGGGCCGTATTCGCAACCGCACAGACCGAGTTCCATGAGATAGTCGGTGAGCTCCGGATAGGCCCGGAGTACCTCGCCCACCGATGTTGCCGACGTGATTTCCGACATGGCCCTTTCCTCCCCAACTGTCGCCGTGCGCGCACCGGCGGCGGGATGATACAATTCCCCGCGCGGTCAAGACCGCGTTCCGCCGATATTCTCAACGTAAAGGAGATCTTTAATGATAAACGCAAACGACCTTAAAAGGGGAATGGTGATTCAGCAGGACGGCGCGCCCTGTGCCGTGCTCGACGTGAGCTTTCAGTCCCCGAGCGCACGGGGCGGCAGCACTCTGGTAAAGATCAAATACCGCAATCTGCTTACCGGGCAGGTTCTGAGTAGTGCATACAAGGCGGGAGACCGGATCGACGAGGCGGATTACGTCCGGCGGAAAGGTCAGTTTCTCTACGCAGCCGGCGATCACGGCGTGTTCATGGATATGGAGAGCTACGAGCAGTATGAACTCGGCGGCGAACTGTTTGACGAGGTGAAGGGGTATCTGCTCGACGGCCAGGAGGTGACCCTCGGGATCTATAACGAGCAGGTCGTAGGGATCGAGCCGCCCCAGGTCGTTGAACTCACGGTGGCCGAAACCGCGCCGGCCTTAAAAAACGCCACCGCGACGGCCCAGACGAAAGAAGCGATACTCGAGACGGGCATCTCGATCCAGGTGCCGCCCTATCTAGAAACCGGCGAAAGAATCAAGGTCGATACCCGGGAAAAGAGGTTTATCGGCCGAGCCTGAGACGCACGGCCGCCGCGTCTTTCCCGCATTTTCCCTTAAAGGTTGCAAAAGATTCCTGGAGAAGGGAGAGGGAAGACGGAAGAGGGGAGAAGGGAAAAGGGAGAGGGAAGACGGGAGAAGTAAAGTCTTTTCACGTCTAACGTCTTCCTGACTCTACTTCACGTCTAACGTCTTCCGTCTAACGTCTTCCTGACTCTTACGTCTTCCCGCCTCTCATTCCCCTCGCCCCTTGCCTCTCGCCCATAGCCAATCCTTTATCCCATTGCCCATCCTTCACGCCGTCACGGGTTCGAGCGGCCGGAGCCTGAGGGCCTTTTCGGGGCAGATCGGCCGGCAGATGCCGCACCCGTGACATCGCGCGGTGTCGACGGCAAGCACGCTGCCTTCGAGGGTAAGGGCGTCGAACCGGCAGACCTCGACGCACCGGCTACAGGCGGAACAGGCCGCATGATCCACAACGATCTTACCCTCTCCCGGGAGATAGAGCGAGAGACCCCGTCCGGCAAAATTGATTGCAAGACAGCCGTCGGGGTCGCAATTGCAAATGGCGCCGATAAACGGGGTCATGAAAGTCCAGACCGTATGGATCATCCCCCGGCGTTCAAGCTGTTCCATTTCCCTGAGGGCCTCGTTCCGGGGGACGGTCTCCATACCGTCGACAAAGGGCCGGGATTCTTCCCGGGTTCCGATCAGATCCTTGAGGCCGAGGCGGTCGGGTGAGGCGGAAAGCAAGTAACAGGTTGCCTCCTCTTTTCCAAGAAGAGTTTGTCTGCAGACACAGGGCAGACGGGTTACCTGGCCCACGATATCGAGAATCGAGGCAACGTCTTCGATAGGGATAACCTGCCCGTAGTGGACCTTTTTCATCCGTCGCGACTGGATCCTGCCGATACGCCGGGCCACGGTCGGCGCCCGGCGAACGCCCCTGTCGAGAATCTTCAGCCACCTTTTTCCGTTTGCCGAGATATCCGGGAGAAAATCCTCTATATACTGGGCCCGCCGTACGTCATGAAGCAGTTCGGCGGCATAGTTCGAGGCGTTCAGGTACCACGTCTTGCCGTCACCGTGCCGCACGCAGAATTCGCACATACCGTCATCCCTTTCCGTCGGGCCTGGCAATCGTGAACGGCCCCCACCTACCCTATGCCGAACCAGGACCGAAGTCAAGGACCGGGTACCAAGCGTAATCCTTGGCGTTTGCCGTTGCGGGCGGCTATAATTTCCGTGGCGGCCGTCGAAGGTCGCAGGGGGCCTTCGGCCCGACTATTCGGTGGGAAAAGATCAAAGGAGAAACTATGTTAGATCCGACGACAGTTACGCTGTACACGGGGGGGCACCGTGGTACGGAAGAGTATTTCGGCCAGCTGGCCGAGAAGTGGGGCATGGAGGAAGTAACGTTCAACTTCGAAGGGCACCCGATCAGCCGGGAACGGGGCCTTCGCCTCCTGAGCGACGAAGACCTTCTCCACGGCGCCGTGAGCCCGGATATTATCGAGAAACGTATGGAACGGTCTTTTGCGCGCACGCCCATGATGAAGAAGATTTTTCAGACCATGTTCCACATCGTCAACAACGGCTACCAGGTCTTCGCCGTAGGCTGGCTCCTGGGAAACGGCACCGTGAAGGGCGGTACCGGCTGGGGCGTTGAACTGGCCAAGCTCTTTAACCGCCCGGTACACCTTTTCGAGCAGGACCGCCGCGAATGGGTCTCCTGGCGGGACAACGCCTGGGTGACCGAGGAACCCACGATCTGTCACAAGACCGTGGCCGTTTCCGGGACCCGAAACCTTTCCGAGGAAGCCCGCTCGGCGATCGACGATCTCTTTGACCGTTCGTTCAAGTCGTCGTAATCCCGTCCGTGCCCAAGCGAGGCTCGACGACCGGGGAACCGTTCGAAAACGGGAAACCCGGTCGTGCGGGCGCCGTCGGTCGGTGGTTACGCCTTCCTGCGCCGTTCCGTGATCGTTTCACCCCCGAGGCCCCAGTTGTCGGGATCAACCTCGTCGATTACGACAAAGGTCGATTGGGGGTTTTTGCCGAGGACCTCGTGGAGTACGTCGGTGATCCGGCGGATAACCTCGGCTTTTTTCTCCGGCGTTACGCCGTCGTCGGTAATACGCACGTTAACGTAGGGCATTGAGAGACCTCCTTGGATATTCTTTGCACGGCCGGTGCCCGGCCGTGCCTTTACCCTACAGGATTCGGGGTGTCTTGGAAAGATACAAGACCGGAACCTGCGGGGCCCCCGGTCCATGAACGCAGAAATTATTGTCGCCAGAGAGCACGACGCATCGGGCACATTTGTCGTTGCGGAAAAGAACGGCCGCCGGAGCCTCCGGACGGAAAACGGCACGCTTCAGAGTATGATTTTCGCGGACCGGCCGGCCTTTCCGGCCATGGACTACTGCCGGGCCATGACCGCAGTCCTGCTCTTTCGCCGGCATCCGGCCCGGGTACTTCTTGTGGGGCTCGGCGGGGGAACGTTCGCGAATTTCCTTCTTCACCGGTGCCCGAAAACACGTATAGAAGCGGTTGAGATAAGCCCGGCCGTTATCGACCTCGCCCATCGGTATTTTCTGGTTCCCCGGGACGACCCCCGGCTTCTGATCCACCAGGGCGACGGTTTCGATTTCGTGGCGGGCAAGGCCCGTCTCGGGGAGTGTTACGATCAGGTGATCGTGGACGCCTTCGATGAAGACGGGACGGCGGTCCGGCTCCGAGGTCGGGAGTTTTATGGGCACTGCCGAAGACTTGCCGGCGACACGGGGATCGTCGCCGTTAATCTGTGGGATCGGCCGAAAGACGGTTTCCAGGAGGTGTTCGAGACCCTGCGAAGCGTTTTCAACGACGCGGTCCTCATGCTCCGGCTCGGGGAAAATTACTGTAACGTCGTCGTATTTGCCTTCGGCAACCCGGCGCACATGCGGAACCTGAACCGGCTTCGGCCCGCTGCCCGGTCGCTCGGCGTACATTCCGCACTTTCGCGAAGAGATTTCTCCGAATTAATTTCAGCGTAGA
>CAYYSS010000290.1:0-4044 GCA_964474325.1 uncultured Nitrospirota bacterium | reverse complement strand
CTGAGTTTCTGCCGGATTTCTTCAACCCGGTGGGGCCGGCCCGGCTCCTCGAGGCGTACGTCGATCCCGGCGAGTCGGCGGCCGGGTGGTTTCCGCGCTGATCCGTCGGCAAGCGCCGCTTTCCCCGCGCGGGCGCCGTAGACCAGACCCTCAAGCAGAGAATTTGAGGCCAGGCGGTTCGCACCGTGAACACCGGTGCACGCAACTTCTCCGGCGGCGAAAAGTCCGGGGACCGATGTTTGTCCCGTAAGATCCGTTTTGACCCCGCCCATGGCGTAGTGGGCCGCCGGCGAGACCGGTACGAGTTCCCGGGTGATGTCCACGTCAAAGCGGAGACAGGTGGCGTAAATGCGGGGAAAACGTCGACGGACGAAACGGCGATCCAGGTGGGTTAGATCCAAAAAAACATGTTTCGCGCCGGTCCGTACCATCTCGGAAAGGATAGCCCGGCTCACCACGTCCCGGGGCGCCAGATCAGCATCATCGTGGTAACGGGCCATGAATGCTTGCCCGCGATTGTTGCGGAGTACGGCCCCTTCACCCCGCATGGCTTCGCTTAAGAGGAATTGGGGTGCGCCGGGTACGTAGAGACTGGTGGGATGGAATTGAACGAACTCCATATCCTCTATCACCGCACCGGCCCGGGCCGCGATCGCGACCCCGTCGCCGGTCGCAACTCCGGGATTCGTTGTGCGGGAATAGACCTGGCCGATGCCGCCGGTGGCCAGTACGACCGCCCGGGCCCGGTACGCGATGAGACGCCCCCGGTGCACGATAAGGGCCCCGGTGCACCGGCCGTCTTCCACGAGCAGGTCGATGGTAAAACCGTGATCCAGTTTGGTAATGGACCGGAACGTCCGAACTTTGCGAACGAGTACCCGCTGGATCTCCCGGCCGGTGGAATCCCCTTTTGCACGGAGCACTCTGCGCCGTGAGTGAGCCCCTTCCCGGGTAAAGGCGAGTACGCCCCCTTCCCGGTCGAATTTGGCTCCCCAGGCAATCAGTTCCATGATCCGGTCCGGTCCCTCTTCAACCAGTGTCCGGACCGCATCCGCCCGGCAGAGCCCCGCTCCGGCACGCAGGGTGTCGCGATAGTGAATACCGACCTCGTCCTCGTCGCTCATTACCACGGCGACCCCGCCTTGGGCGTATTCGGTGCTTGATTCCGAGAAACGGTCTTTCGTGATAACGACGACCCGTCCCCCGTCGGCCAGTTCGGTCGCGGCCCTGAGGCCGGCGACACCGCTTCCGATAACGAGATAATCCGCCGTACGGAGACTGGGTTTCATCGAGGGCCGGGATAACGGAACGGTGCGGTCAGCCCGGACTGATCATCGGGTTCCGGTACAAGGCCGGGAACGTCTCTGGATTCTTTATCCGTAACTCGTAACCCGTGACTCGCGTGCCGCGTCGTAGCCTTCGCCGAAGACGGCCCGACTTCTTTTCCCGGTCGTTCACTTCTCACTTCTTACCTCTCACTTCTGACTTTCGTGGGCTGCCCGCCGCCTGCCGGCGATGGGCCATGTGTACCTCGGGAGTAGTGCGTGTGCAGGCACCGTATCAGGAGAGTTCGTCCAATTCCCGCCGGAGATCCCGAAGGAGATCCCTGAGCACTGCTTCGTGGCCCTTTTCCTGCTCCGCCAGGGAGAAGAAAAGATTCCGGGAACGGTCGCTCACGGCTTTCTCGGCGGCGGCCATATACGAGCGCCGGGCGTCGATCTCCCGGGGGATCGCCAGGGTGATAATCTCTATCATTTCTTTGAGGCTCTTTTTTTGCGTGGACATGATGGTTGATCCTCCGTCAGGCCGGGAAGATGATTTTACCGCCCTGGTAGCCGATAAAGGCGACCAAGGGCCAGGTAAACACCACCAGCCCGCCGTAAAGGAGAGAAAGAGGACCGCCCTGGGTCGCGATCTCCGGCGCTATGAGCCGCATGGCGAGTACGATGGCGGATATGCCCAGAAGAAGCATGGACCCGGCTATCTTCATGCCGAAAACAGATGTGAGCGAAAGATCGTAATTGAGCCACCAGCTGAGAAACCCCGAGGCAACCGCCGCGGGCGTTGCGAGAGAAGCGAACACGAAGGCGTAAAAACTTGCCGATTCCAGCGACGGGGCGGAGAAGACCCAGTACAGCACATGAAGAACGGCGCTGAAGATAAACAGTGCGATCGGAAAATGGATCATAATGGGATGAGGGTGGAATTTCCGGTAAAGTTCCCGGAACTTTACCTGCGGGTCGTATTCCGCGTCCAGGCCCTCGTCGTCTGCGGCCTCCAGGGCCCCGACCTCCTTTACCCGCTCAAAGACCTCAGGACCGTGGGGAGCCATGGGGAGATGGCTCGTCAGGTTCCCGCCGGCCTGGTGGATCTTCATGTGGTTGCCGTCGGGCCAGAGCTTGCTTGCCGAGACGTCGTAGACCCGTCCCTCGTAGGCTACATAAGCGGGCTTGCCGTCCCGTCCGTCGTTTTCCCCCAGTTCTTCAGGATTCATGCGTCCATTATAAACGATGTCCCCGAACCGTGCCTTCCCATGGTCCTTCTGTAGGACCGGAAAGCACCGTGGCTCCTGCGTTGCGCTTGATCCGGGTGCCCGACACGCGGATTCAAGTTGTAAGTGCACCATGCTGAGTCAGCCTTACGGTGGCATAAATCCGGGCCCGGCGGCCTCAAGAAAATCCGCCACACGGCATGAAGGCGATAGGCGAGGGGCAATGGGCGAGAGGCTATGGGCGAGGGGGGATGAGAGGCGTGAAGACGTAAGAGGCAGGAAGACGTAAGACGGAAGACGTTATCCGCGTTCCCCTCTCCGGTTCGAGTGCTATAATGACGCCATGCCGGCACTGACGCGCCCCCACGGAGAGAGATCAGGACGAAGAAGCCCGCCTGCGCCTTTTGAACGGCTGTGTGCCGATGGCTGCGCTCTCTCGGCGTGAAAAAGGTCTATATGTTCGGATCGGTCCTCAAGAGATACGGTTTCCGGCAGCGGACGTCCGATATAGAATTTGGCGTTGAGGGATTGATCGAACATCACGAAAAGGGCGTATACTTAGAAAGAGCAAAGACCACTGAACGAGATGCCTGAGGAATTGACAGCAATCTCGCAAAATGTCAGATTTTCGCCGATCCGTCTCGGTGCTCTCCGCGGGGGGGCGAGAGCGCGGTCATGTACCCGTATATTTTCGGTGAATCCCAAGGTGGCCCTGGAGCCACAACCAAAGGGCCGGCACGTATACCGACGCGAAAACTTCTCTGCAAACTGCAAAGTCGGATCGACCCTTCGTCGAGAAGACCCGACTCGGGAAGTTGCGGATAAAGAAACTAAATGACGTTTCCACCAGACCAGCGTTCCAAATCGAATCGGGTTGATACCTGCGCAGCAGCAAACAAACTGAGGGAGAATCCTCTTTATAATGCCGTCATTGCTTCTCCGGAGTTTCGGCGGCTCAGCGATGTGTCGTTTCTCGGGATCTTGGGCCATAACCGTAGCCCGTTCCAGGGCGTGCAGTCCAGTCGTTACGAGCATTCACTGGCCGTTGGGGCGTTAAGCCTGGAGTTTACCAGACAAAGGGGATTCTCCGAGGCGGCGGGAAGGTACATGGTGTTAGCCGGCCTGTTGCACGACGTGGGTCATCCATGTTTTTCGCACAGCCTTGAACCGGTATTTGCGGACAGGTTTGGTCTGGACCACCATAGCGTAACCAAACAGCTGATTCTTACATCCGCTTCTCTGCAAGCAATTTGGAGGGAATACGATATCTGTCCTGAGCAGATTATAGAAACGCTTGACGGAAACACGTCTCCCGAGAGTGTGTTGATCGCGAAAAACGCTATTAATTTCGACACGTTAGACGGAATCGCGAGAACAGAAGCCCATTTTGGGAGTTGTGGGTCGGTAACGGAAACTTCTCGCCAAGTATTTGAAGTGCTTTGTTCTGGTGCGGATCTGGAACAACATACAAAGCTGTTCGACTCGTTTTGGGAGCATAAGTGTTGTCTTCCGAATTAAACCGTCCTGATTTTTCTGATTAAACAAGCCTTCTG
>CAYYSS010000289.1:0-4056 GCA_964474325.1 uncultured Nitrospirota bacterium | reverse complement strand
TTTCCTATCTGTATTTTTTTTTTGGGTCGGCGGGCCCCGTGTTTTATGCAACTGCAAGGTCTACAGGGGGGCGGATGTTGTCGCCCGGGCATCGCATCGAGGTCCGGGACCTCCGAAAGACTTATCGCGGCCGCAGGGTCGTAGACGGAATTTCGTTGCGGGCCGAGAGCGGGGAAATCGTCGGCCTGCTCGGGCCCAACGGCGCCGGCAAGACGACGACCTTCCATGCCGTCGTCGGTCTCACGATTCCCGACGGGGGAACGATTCTCCTGGACGGCGACGACGTCTCGAGGGAACCCATGTACAAACGCGCCAGGCGGGGAATCGGTTATCTTCCCCAGGAACCCTCGGTCTTTCACCGCCTGACCGTTCGTCAGAACCTTATGGTTGCCATGGAACTCATGGGCCTGGGAAAACACGAGGGGCGTGCCCGGACGGAAGAGATCATCGGAGAGTTTCGCCTGACCCACGTAGCCGATAATCTTGGGAGCAGGCTTTCGGGGGGGGAACGGCGGCGATTGGAAATTGCCCGGGCGTTGGCGATGAATCCCCGTTTCCTCCTCCTTGACGAGCCCTTCGCCGGCATCGATCCGATAACGATCGATGAACTGAAAGGCACGATAACCGAACTCAGAGACCGGGGGCTCGGGATCCTGATCACCGACCACAACGTACGGGATACCCTGGCTATTACCGACCGGGCATATATAATAAGTGAAGGCAACGTGTTGAAATCAGGCGCACCCGACGAACTCATACAGAGCAAACGGGTACGGGCAACGTATCTTGGAGAGGGTTTTCACGTTTCATGACCGTAACGGAAACAAGTAATCGTACCGCGAACCGCTCCGGGGATCGGACGGTCTCAACAGGGGGCTCTGCCCATGGCTCTTGAGACACGACTCGATCTCAGGCTCACCCAGAAGCTGGTCCTCACACCCCAGCTCCAGCAGGCTATCAAGTTACTGCAGCTGCCCCAGCTGGAGCTTCAGCAGGCCCTGAACGAGGAATTAGTAGAAAACCCCTTCCTGGAGGAGGGCGTCGATGACGACGGAGCCCCCGAGGAGGCGTCCGGCGAAACCGACGCCAACCCGGCGGAAAACACGGAAACGCCTCTGGAGAAAATCTTCGAGTTCGGCACGGAAGACTATTTCGCCGACCGGGCCAGCGACGGGCGGGATCTCGGATACTTTACGCCCGGCACCGAAGCGCCTCCCTCGTTCGAGCAGTTCCTGGGCACGACGACCGACCTGACCGACCACCTGCTCTGGCAGTTGCGCTTTTCCGATGTCTCGCCGGAACTCGGCGCTATCTGTGAAGCCGTCATCGGCAACCTGAACGAAGACGGTTACCTCGACAGTACGGCCGAAGAACTCGGGACGTTCTGCGCCGCGGAACTCCACCACGTGGAAGCGGCGATCCGGATCGTTCAGTCCTTCGACCCGCCGGGAATCGCCGCCCGGGATTTGAAGGAGTGTCTCCTGATCCAACTCACCCTCCTGGAGCTGGAAGGGTCGCTTGCGGCAAGAATCGTTCAGGAAGGGCTCGGCGAGCTGGAACGAAAAAGGTACGGAGTCCTGGCCTCCCGTTTCGAGGTAAGCGAAGACGATATCGTGACCGCCGTCCGGGTCATTGAACAGCTGGAGCCGAGACCGGCGCGGAACTTCGTCTCAGGGGAAACGACCTACGTCGTACCCGACGTGACCGTCACCCGGGGCGACGACGGATGGATCATCACGCTCAACGACGACGGCCTGCCGCGGCTCAGGCTCAGCCGGTTTTACCGCAAGCTCCTGGGTGACCGCAAGAACCTTTCGAAGGAAGAGCGCGGTTTTCTGGAGGAACGCAAACGATCAGCCCTCTGGCTCCTCAAGAGCATCGACCAGCGCAATAAGACGATTTACCGGGTCACGGAGAGTATCCTGGAATTTCAGGACGATTTCTTCGATCGGGGAGTTGCCTTTCTCCGGCCCATGACCCTCAAGGATGTGGCCCGGGACCTGGGGATGCACGAGAGCACCATAAGCCGGGTTACCTCGAATAAATACATTCAGACCCCGTTCGGCCTGTTGCCGTACCGTTTCTTCTTCTCGAGTGCCCTGCAGAGTTCCCGCGGCGGCGCGGAGATTGCCGCCACATCGGTGAAAGAAATGGTCAAGAAGATCATCGCTGAAGAGGATCCGGACTCCCCCCGGAGCGACCAGAACATAGCGGATATTCTCAAAGCCCGGGGAGTATCCATAGCGCGCCGGACGGTCGCCAAGTACCGGGATGAACTTAAAATTCCCGCTCAGAAACGACGCAAGCGGGCCTCATCGAGCACCGCTCGAGACAAATAAACCATACACGGAAGGAGCACACGATGAACGTAATCGTAACGGGAAGACATTTTGACGTTTCCGACGCACTGCGCCAGTACGCCGCAGACAAGCTGAAGAAGTTCGATAAATATCTCGCCAATATCCGAGAGGCCAATATCATCCTGAGTGTGGAGAAGTTCCGTCACAAGGCCGAGGTTTCCCTCAACGTGGACGGTACGGTAATCCAGGCCGAAGGCATAACGGAGGAGATGTACGCGTCGGTGGACGACGTGGTAGATAAACTTTCCCGCCAGGTAAAAAAGTTCAAAGACAAGAATGTCCGGAAACGGAAACGGGGTTCCGCAGATTCCGCCGTGGGGGCCCCCGAAGGCATCCCCGTGGACGACACGCCCCAGGATACCCGGATCATTCCGAAAAAGATCACGACGAAACCCATGAGCCCCGAAGAGGCGGCCATGCAGATGGACCTGTTGGACCTGGACTTTTTCGTCTTTAACAATGCGGCAACGGGACATCTGAACGTGGTCTACAGTCGAAAAGACAATCAGGTGGGCTTAATCGAGCCGGTGAGCTGATTCTGCTGTGTCGTGACCTCCACTGCCGAGGAAGTCAAACCCGCCGCCCCCGTCGGTCCGCGGCGCATCGTGGTCGTCACGGGCCTTTCGGGCGCCGGCAAAACGATTTTTCTCCGGGCGCTTGAGGACCTGGGGTTTTACTGTGTCGACAACATCCCGGCGAAACTGATTCCCGGCCTCGTAGACCTCTCGGAAAGAACCACTGAGATCCGCCGGCTTGCCCTCGGCGTGGATATTCGCGAGAAGAATTTCCTGGTTAACTTTTCGCAGGTGGAACAGGCCCTGCGCCGTTCCTCGTGGCATCTGGAGGTGGTGTTTCTCGAGGCCGACACCGAAATCATCGCCCGACGCTTCAGGGAAACCCGACGCCCCCACCCCCTCGGGGAAAAGTACGACAATCTCCGGTCTGCCGTATCGGCGGAACGAGAGCGGCTGGGGGATCTGCGGTCGGCGGCCGACCGGCTCATGGACACCTCGGCTTTCACGCCGCACCAGCTCCGGGAGCACGTGCTTTCCAGCTACGGCGATGAGGAAACCGGACCGGGGCTCCGGGTGCGTCTCGTCTCGTTCGGGTTCAAATACGGCACGCCCACGGAAGCGGATCTCGTCATGGACGTCCGGTTTCTGCCGAACCCCTACTTTGTACCCGAGTTGAAACCCATGAGCGGGCTCGAGTATCCGGTGGCGAACTACGTCCTCCACCAGGAACCCACGCGCAGATTTCTCGGCAGATTCACCGGGCTCCTCCGTTTCCTCCTGCCCTGGTATATCCGTGAAGGTAAGACATCCCTCACGGTGGCCGTGGGATGTACGGGGGGGCGGCATCGCTCGCCGGCGATCGTCGAGCGCCTCCGCCGGTCCCTTGACGGTGTCGAGGGAACGACGGTAGACGTGATCCATCGTGACGTGGCGGAGGCGGACGCCCGCGCGGCGGAGCCCACGTGATTTATCTCGATCACAACGCGACCACGCCGGTTGATCCGCGGGTCGTTTCCGCTATGACCCCCCTGTTTTCCGAGACCTTTGGAAACCCCGGGAGCGGGCATATATTCGGTCGGGAGGCCCGGGCGGCCCTCGAAGCCTCCCGGGCCCGGGTAGCCCGTTTCGTCGGCGCTCTCCCTACGGAAATCGTTTTTACGAGCGGGGGTACCGAGGCGAAC
>CAYYSS010000288.1:0-4073 GCA_964474325.1 uncultured Nitrospirota bacterium | reverse complement strand
GATTCCACCGGCCCCTTTTCCGGGAAATTTCTGCAACGTTAGGGTTTACAGTGGCAATGGGCTATGGGCAATGGGCAAGGGGGATGAAGGTAGAAGTTAGAAGTATGGAAAAACGTCTCACGTCTTACGTCTCCCTTCTGACTTTTCCCTTCTCCCTTCCGACTTCCGCCGAAGGCCGTGCTACATCCCCAGGGCCTCCATAAGGTCCATGGTATGTTCCTGCTCCACGGAAAGGATCTCTCGTAGTTTGACGCCCAGGGCGTAGAGCCTCAGTCCCTCGGCCTGCTCGATTCGCGTCGTATAGCGGGCCACGGCGTCCTCCTCACCGCCCAGGTCCTGGCGGAGCATGGTCTCGGAGTCGCCTGATGTGGCGATATCCGCCACGACGACCGTGGGAGTGCCGCCGAGAAACGAGATCTGTTCGGCGAGGACAATAGCGTGGCCGATCTCTTCATTTGCGTGAATGACCAGTTCTTTCCTGATATCGCTCCACTGGGCGCCGGTTATAACGGCCGCGTGCTGGATGTACTGGATGGCCGCCGAGTATTCTTTTTCCAGATCGGCGTTGAGGAGGTCGATAAATTCTTCTTTGGTCATAATGTGTGCTCCTTTCCCTTGTGCTTAGGAAAACCATAGCGAAACCGTGACGGACTGTCAAACTGTGTGTTCGTTGTCAATGGAAAGGTCGATTGACTAAGCTAACGCGGACAGGCGGGACAAAAGGGGACTTCATCGATGGAAAAAGCGGATATTCTGATCAGCGGGGACTACGTTGTCACCGTGGACGAGACCGGAACGGTCATCCGGGACGGGGCGGTGGCCGTTCGGTGCGGGCGGATCGTTGCCGTCGGGCCGCGGATGGAGGTCGAGGCCGCGTGGGAGGCGGATGAGACCGGCGGCGGGCCCGGGACCGTGATCTTCCCCGGTCTCGTGAACGCCCATACCCACGCGGCCATGGTCTATTTCCGGGGGATGGCCGACGACCTTCCCCTGAAGACCTGGCTCGAGGAGCATATCTGGCCCGCGGAGGCGGCGTGGCTTGGTGACGAATTCGTCGGGGACGCCGTTGAACTCGCCGCCTGGGAGATGCTCCGGAGCGGGATTACGGCCTTTAACGATATGTATTTCTACGGGGACGCAATCGCCCGCGCCGCGAAACGAATAGGTATCAGGGCCGTGGTCGGCGCCGGTATCCTCGATTTTCCCAGTAAAGTCGCGGGTTCGACCGAGGAATATCTGGAACGGGCCCGGGACTTGATTACGGGCTGGAAGGGCGATGATCTTATCGTGCCGGCGGACTCGCCCCACGCCCCCTATACCTGCTCGCCCGGGACCTACGACAAGGCTCGTGAACTCGCCGAACAGAACGACGTCCCCCTGCATACCCATCTGGCCGAGACCGAGTGGGAAGTGGACGAGATCCGCAGGCGGTACGGAAAAAGCCCGGTGGCCCTCCTTTCCGACAGGGAATTTCTGAGCCCCAGGGTGTGTGCCGCCCATGCGGTATGGGTGTCCGAAGAAGAAATCGTCCAGCTGGCTGAAACCGGTACGGCGGTGGCCCACTGCCCCGAGAGCAATCTGAAACTGGCCTCGGGGATCGCCCCGGTCGCGGCCATGCTGAAGGCCGGCGTCCGCGTGGCTCTGGGAACCGACGGGGCCGCCAGCAACAACAACCTCAACATGCTCGAGGAGATGTCAACCGCGGCAAAGCTTCAGAAGGCGGCCGCGGGGGACCCCACCGTCGTAGACGCGAGGACGGCCCTGCGGATGGCCACGATCGAAGGTGCGCGGGCCCTGGGACTCGGAGACCTGACGGGCTCCCTCGAGCCGGGAAAGTCGGCCGACCTTGTCGTAGCGGATCTCGACCGTCCTCATCTCGTACCCCTGTACGATATCTGTTCGCAGATCGTCTACGCCATGGAGGCAGGTGACGTCCGCGACGTAATGGTGGCGGGCCGCTTCTCTCTCAGAAACCGACGGCTTGTAAACGGGGACGAGGACCATATCCGGGCCCGGGCGGCTTTCTGGCGCGAAAAGATTCGGCCCGGTGCTTGAACCGCACACCGTTTCTTCATCTTTGCGGCGAACGCGGCCGCTATAATGAAATGAGAGACATCGGGGGTTGTCGATCCATGACGAACGATACGAAGGCAGATCACGACAGCGGGGCCGTCCCGGGTCCTGCCGACGCCTTGGTTGTCGTGGACGTCCAGAACGATTTCCTCCCGGGCGGCGCGCTCGCCGTTGCCGGGGGTGAAGAAGTCGTCCCGGTCCTCAACAGGTACATTGCCCGGTTCCGGGCCGGGGGGCACATGATCGTTGCGACCCGCGACTGGCACCCGAAAGACCATTGCTCGTTCAAGCCCTGGGGCGGTACGTGGCCCCCGCACTGTATCGCCGGCACGCCGGGCGCTGCGTTCGCGCCGGGACTCGAACTCCCCGCCGACACGCTCATCGTTTCAAAAGACACGGCCCCGGACCAGGAAACCTATTCCGGGTTCGGGGAAACCGACCTTGCCGCGAAACTCCGTGCCCGTGGTATCCGGCGTCTTTTCGTGGGGGGGCTTGCCACGGATTATTGCGTCCTCCATACGGTGACCGGCGGCCTCGATGCCGGATTCACCGTTTACGTTCTCGCCGACGCGGTACGGGCCGTTGACGTAACGGCGGGCGACGGGACCCGTGCGCTGCGCGCCATGGAGGATCGGGGGGCGAAAATCCGCTCCCCGGATGTGTCAGGGCCGTGATCGATCCCCGGGGCGCCCTCCTAACGGACCTTTATCAGTTGACGATGCTCCAGGGGTATTATCTGGAGGGCATGAACGACCGGTCCGTGTTCGAGTTCTTTGTCCGGCGCATGCCGGAACACCGGGGTTTTCTCGTTGCGGCAGGTCTTGAGCAGGTCCTCGATTATCTTGAAAACGTCCGGCTGAGCGACGACGACCGCCGGTGGCTGCGGCAGATGAAGCAGTTTCGCGGGGAATTTGTGGATTCCCTGGCCGAATTCAGATTTACGGGGGATGTGGACGCGATGCCGGAGGGCACGGTGTTCTTCCCGGACGAACCGATTCTGCGGGTAAGCGCGCCCCTGCAGGAGGCGCAGTTCGTCGAAAGCCGCCTGATTATGCTCCTGCAGTATTCGACCCTTATTGCCACAAAGGCCGTACGATGCGTCCTGTCTGCGCCGGGCAAGGTTCTCGTGGACTTCGGTATGCGGCGGTCCCACGGTGCCGAGGCGGCCCTCCTGGCGTCCCGTGCCGCTTATATCGGCGGATTCCAGGGAACGGCCACGGTTGCGGCGGGGGCGCTGTTCGGAATCCCGCTCTACGGCACCATGGCCCACTCCTACGTTCTGGCCCATGAACATGAAAGGGATGCTTTTGTCCGTTTTGCCGAGACACAGCCCGACAATGCAATCTTCATTATCGATACCTACGATACCGAACACGGCGCCCGCACGGCCGTCGAGGCAGGGCGCACTCTCGCGGACCGCGGCATTGGTCTTGCCGCGGTCCGTATTGACTCGGGGGATCTCGCCGAGCACGCCCGCAGGGTCCGGAGGATTCTCGACGACGGAGGGTTTCCGCAGACCCGTATCCTGGCAAGCGGCAGTATCGACGAATACGCCCTCGAGGACCTTGCGGCCTCCGGGGCCCCGATCGACGGATACGGTATCGGCACCAAGCTCGATACCTCGGCCGACGTCCCCTATCTGGACTGCGCCTATAAACTTCAGGAATACGCGGGTGTGCCGAGAAGAAAACGTTCGGAAGGAAAAGAAACCTGGCCCGGGGCGAAACAGGTGTTTCGTTTGCGGGACGCCTCGGGGAACATGCTCCGCGATACGATCACAACGGCCGGGGATGAGGAACCCGGCGGCGAGCCCCTTCTTAAGCCCTTTATGCGCAACGGCCGACGGGTGACGGCTCCGACGGATATCTCCGCCCTCAGGGAATACTGCGCCGCCGAGGTGGCGGCCGTGCCGAAACAGTTCAAGGCCCTGCGCTCCCGGGAGACGTATCCCGTGGACGTATCCGGAAAACTGCGGGATCTGGCGGGGACCGTTGACGCCC
>CAYYSS010000287.1:0-4074 GCA_964474325.1 uncultured Nitrospirota bacterium | reverse complement strand
TGTTCGCTCCCGATATAACTGTGCCCGAGAAGGCGTGCTTCCTCTACCGCAAGCTCAAGGACTTTTTTCGCCCGGGGCGTAAACGGTATCTCACCAAACGTAAGAATGTTGGAACCCATGGGCAGGTTCCGCTCAACCTCCATGCGGATCTCGTCGAGGGAAAGCCCCATCTTCTTTACAATAGCAACCGGAAGGGACTCTTCTTCCCGGAGGAGCGCCAGGAGGAGATGCTCGGTGCCGAGGTAGTCGTTTTGCCGGCGTTCCGCTTCCTCCCGTGCGTAGATGATTACTTTGCGCCCTTTTTCGGTGAACCGTTCAAACATTTCGTTCTCCTTAATCGAGAATCCACTCTCCCTTCCGAAATTTTACCTTTCTCACGAACTAAAGTCAAGATCGGCCGAACCGTCAACACCACCGCAACATATTGATTTTTCGGCTAAAACATGCTTAAACATCTATCATGACCCCTTGGGTGCTTCCGTTACGTGTTTATGCAATTAAAATGCCACGCAACCGCCGGCAACAGTATCCTTGCGCCGCTTTCGGCCCAGCGGATAATATAGCCCCAGGGCGGCCATGGAGCCGTAACGAGGTCCCGGCCCCGTTGAGAACGCCGTGACCTTCGAAGCGGCGGCAAGGAAGTTCCGGAAAAAGAACAGAAAAAGGGAGCGAAATGAAACTCGGCGTAAATATCGATCACATAGCTACCCTTCGGCAGGCCCGGGGCGAGAACGATCCGGAGCCCCTGTTCGGCGTGGCGCTGGCCCGTCTCGGCGGCGCCGACGGTATAACCGTACATCTCAGAGAAGACCGTCGTCATATATGTGACAGAGACGTTGAACTCCTGCGGAGGCTCATGACGTCGGGCGAAATGAATCTCGAGATGGCCGCAACAAAAGAGATGGTGACGATCGCCCGGGAAGTGAAACCGGATCTCGTGACCCTCGTACCGGAGAACCGGCAGGAACTCACCACCGAAGGGGGACTCGACGTACGTCGTAAAACCCGCTCACTCCGAAACGCGGTCCAGGCCATCGCCGACAGCGGTATTCCGGTAAGCCTGTTTATCAATCCCGACACAGTGGACGTGGAGTATGCCGAGAAAACAGGCGCCCACGCCGTTGAAATACATACCGGCCCCTACGCCAATGCGCGGACGGAAACGGAACGGGACCGGGAGCACCAGCGTGTCGTATCCGCCGTCCGGACGGCCCTCGACATGGGGCTTATGGTAAACGCCGGTCACGGCCTGAACTACGATAACGTCACGGCGGTCGCACGGATCCCGGGGCTCCGTGGCCTCTATATCGGCCACGGGATCATCGCCCGGGCCGTTTTCGTGGGGCTCGAACGTGCGGTCAGGGAAATGCGGATTCTCATCGACCAGTCGGCCGGCGGCGGGTCCGACCCGGCACATGGCGCTTTCTATCGGCACTGATCTCGTCCGGGTCGATCGCATCCGCCGGATTACCGAACGCTGGGGCGATCGATTTCTCCGGAGAATCTATTCCTCCGAGGAACGGGACTACTGCTTGAGCCTGCCGAATCCATGGCCCTCCCTGGCCGTCCGCTGGGCCGCGAAAGAGGCCTTTTTCAAGGCATCCGCCTCATCGGCCCTCTCGTGGCGGGACGTGGCGGTACGGCGTCGGGATTCCGGCAGACCGACCTTGGACCTCAGGGGCCGCGCCCGCGCGGTCCTCGGTTCCGGGACGGCCCATGTGAGCCTGAGCCACGACGGAGACTATGCGGTCGCGGTGGTGGTCCTGGAGCTTTCCGGAGGCACCCCGTGAAGATCGTCCGCGCAAAAGAGATGGAACGCATAGACCGGCGTACGATACGGGACTACCGTATACCCGGCCGGGTCCTCATGGAACGGGCCGGGCTCGCCGTGACCCGGCGTATTGTCGAAGACACCTCCCCGGAAACCACCGCCGTCGTTGTCTGCGGCAAAGGCAATAACGGAGGCGACGGACTGGTCGTCGCCCGGGAACTCCGCCGCGCGGGCCGTCCGGTCGTGGTCATGCTTTTGGCGGATCCAGGAGATCTCTCCGGCGAGACGGCCGAAAACCTCACGGCCGCGGAACGCTTCGGGGTTCCCGTCCGGGTCTGCACCCGTCGTTTTGCCCTCCCTAAGGCCCGCCCGGCCGTCGTGGTCGACGCCATGCTCGGTACGGGTCTTTCAAGCCCCCTGCGGGGCATCTTTCTCCGGGCGGCGGAAGGGATTAATCGGTCGGGGCTTGCCGTCTACGCGGTCGATATACCGACGGGGATTTCGTCGGATACGGGGGCTATCCTGGGAACGGCGGTAAAGGCCCGCTGCACGGTCACCTTCGGACTGCCGAAACGGGGGCACATACTCTACCCGGGGGCCGGATACACCGGCAGGCTCCATATCGCGGACATCGGTTTTCCGTCTGCTCTGCTCGAGGATCCGGCAATTGCGGTGGCAACCACTGAAGAGTCCGACGTCGCGCGGGCGCTTCCCCCGCGACCGCCGGATGCCCACAAGGGTTCCTGCGGCCGGGTACTTCTGGTCGCGGGTTCCCGGCGCATGACCGGTGCCGCCATCATCTCGGCCCTTGCCGCTTTCCGGTCCGGCGCGGGCCTGGTCACCGTCGCCTCCACCCGGTCAGCCTTGAAGGCCTTTCCGTCGGATCTTATGGAAGCGATTACCATACCTCTTCCGGAGAGTCCCGGCGGAGCGATCGACCCGGCGGGGATCGACGCCGTCATCCAGGCGGCCCGGAATGCCTCGGCCGTTGCGGTAGGGCCGGGCCTTTCCCGGGAACCGGAAATAGATGATCTGGTGGAGGCCCTTATTGCCAGGGTAACCGCCCCGCTTGTCATCGACGCCGACGGTATAAACGCTCTCGAGGGGAAAATCGGGCTTCTGGCTGAGCGGAAGCGGAAAAACCTGGTGCTGACACCCCACCCGGCCGAGATGGGTCGCCTTATGGGCAAAACCACTGTCCAGGTCCAGTCCGACCGAATGGGCATGGTCGAGGATTTCTTCCGGCGTACGGGGCAGACGGTGGTCCTGAAAGGGCCGAACTCACTTGTCGGGGACCCGGCGGGCCGCATGTACGTTAACACCACGGGCAACGACGGCCTGGCGACGGCGGGAAGCGGAGACGTCCTTACGGGAATCCTCGTTACGCTCCTCGCCCAGAAAATGCGGCCCGTCGCCGCGGCCCGAACCGCGGTATGGATCCACGGCCGTGCCGCCGATCATGCGGTTTCCGAAACCCCGAAACGCTCCCTGATGGCGCGGGACGTCCTCGAGGTCCTCCCCTCCGTCTTCAAAGAACTGGAGCGCCCCGTTTCGACAGATTCCCGCTCGACGTAAACGACGCACATTCACATAAAGCTAAACTTTAACTATCGCCCAATATCTTATTACATTTACACACTATTTTAGTATTTTGCCGGAAATAATGTCGGGTCTGCGCAACAGTCTCCGGGGCTCATGGTTTCCGGGGCGGCCTGGGTCTTCCGTCGAGCTTCGCCCCTCTTTATGAGATAATTTCAGCAGGTACCGGGATGACTTCGAAGAAAACGGCAGATATGCGGAAGAGGGTCCGCCGTCTCGATCCCTATCGCATACAACTTCCCCGGGGGACGGTCGAAGGGATGTCCGTCGACGCCTTGGCCTTTGCCGACGAGACGATTTTCGAGCACCTGGAAGACGACGCACTCGAACAGCTTGCCAACATGGCGACCCTTCCGGGCATCGTCGGACCGGCCATGGCCATGCCGGATATTCATACAGGGTACGGTTTCCCGATCGGCGGCGTTGCCGCCTTTGACATGGAGACCGGGGTCGTTTCCCCCGGGGGCGTGGGATACGATATAAACTGCGGTGTGCGGCTTCTTTCTTCGCACATTCGTCGAATCGACATCGCCGACAGACTCGATGACCTAGCCACGGGGATCTATCGGGACGTCCCCTCGGGAATGGGTTCAAAGGGGACGGTTCGGCTGTCGTCGAGAGACCAGAAGCGCATCGTCGTGGAGGGGTCCGCGTGGGCACTGGAACAGGGATTCGGCGATCCGGCCGATCTGGTCCACACCGAG
>CAYYSS010000286.1:0-4158 GCA_964474325.1 uncultured Nitrospirota bacterium | reverse complement strand
ATTGCACCCACTGAAAGACCGTGCCTTTGCACGGCGCACTGCAACTGTAAGGTAATGTTATTGACCCCGGTCGGTCCCGACGCTATAGTTTTATAAAGACCGGGGGTTCTCATGGTGCTTCGTTGCGTGGCGCCGGAAAGAAGCGGAACCAAGCAGAGCAAAACGCAATACAGCGACCTTCCGTACAAATAATTTATTCTGAGAACCTTCCCTGCGGGCGGTCCGCATTCCAAGTCGTCTGTGTGAGAAGGAGAGAATGTTTTCAGTTTCTTTATCCGCGCCGTCTCTGCAATACATAGGGGAGTTGTCCCGTCGGCATGCATACCGGCGTCTTGGTCGCGGATCCAGGGACGCTTTGGGAATACTCCGGCGCTTTCTTCTGCTTGCGGTTGTCGCACTCGCTGCATTGAGCACGCCCGCGACGGCCGGCGCCGCTGCCTGTTCATATCTTCAGGACGATTTTTCCGGCCTGTCGCCGAATTCCTGGGGTTACGGCTCTTATGGAACCTGGCACGTCGACAGCGAGGAACTGGGGGTGAGCCAGGTCCCGGACGGCACGTGGGCGCTGGCCGAAGTTGATTTCCTGCCCGTGGACTTCTTTTCCGTTGACGTGGACCTGACCGTACTCGACACCCCGGGTCCGGAGGATGCCGTTGCAATCTACCCGTTCACCTCGGGCGACGTGCTTTTCTCTCTCGACAACCGGCCCGTGGACGGTGTTGCGGTCGTCGTGTATCCGGCTCTGAATCAGATGGAGTTCATGGTGTGGAATTTCTCCGCCGACACGTGGAACACCACCGATCGCTACACGACTCCGTCGCCTCTCACCTCCTTCGGTATTTCCTACACCCCCTCCGCCGTCGTTTTCCGGGCCAACGGGCAGGATACGACCTTGAAGCTCTCCGGCGATTTTTCTCTTGCGGGTATGGTTATCGACACTCTGTGGCTCATGGCGAAAGGTACCGGTATCCATGCCCATTTCGACAACCTCTGCGGCGATCCTCCGGGCGGTAGCGGGACCCCGCCCCCGGTCACGGCGCTTCCCGCTCCGCCGGCGAATTTCCGATATACCCTGAACGGCTCGGTCATAACCTTTTATTGGAACCCGGTCTCGGGCGCCGACGGGTACCGTCTCGGCGTAGGCTTTGCTCCCGGCGCCTACGGCACACCCCTCGAACTCGGTACGGCCACCCAACTCGGTCCCATCGATATCGCCGGCGTCCCTGCCGGGACGTACTATCTTGCGGTCAAGGCCTACGGCCCGGGCGGGGAAGGCGCCTATTCCGACGAGCAGACGGTCCTGTGGCAGCCCGGGCTTTCGCCTCCGGCGAATCTGCGTTATGATCTCTCCGGCGGATTCCTGACCGTCGACTGGGATACCGTTGCAGGCGCCCAGGGCTACCGCCTGGCAATCGGCCTTGCAGCCGGTGAGTATTCGTCGTACGCGGATGTCGGGGATGTCGTCCACCTTGGTCCTTTCGACGTTTCTTCGCTGCCGCCGGCGACGTATTATCTTGCCGTCAGCGCCTATAACGACCTCGCGGAAAGCGGCCTTTCAAACGAAATCGCCATTACGATCAGCCCCGGGGGAAACGCGGTCATCCTGGGAGATCCCGCCACGCATCATGTCAGCGGCGATGCCGGCACGTCGGTGTACGATCCGGCAACCGGACTCGAATTCGTCTTCCCGTCCGGAGGCGCGGGCGACCTCACACTCAGTCCCATCCTGTCCGGAACGGGTATCGACAATCTCGGCGGGCAGGGTCTGCTCATCGATTACACGGGAAGCGATTCGATGCAGATAGCGATCAATCGGCGCGGCGACGAGGAACCTGAATTCTGGTTGTGGGGAATTCCGGACTTCCCCACCGATGGAGAAACCGATGCCGGAGAGACTTGGATTCCGATACCCCCGGAGAACACCACGGGAGACCCGGCGATCTTCACTCTGCCCAATGCGGAACAGGCGTCGGCAAAGGGTATGGAGCCGGGAAAAGCACGTCGCTCCCCCGGCCTGCAATCCTATCGTACATATTGGAAAAGGACCATCAAAAGTACCGACTGGGCATGGAAAAGAAGCGCAGCGCTCGGCGTGGTCACGAAGAACACGATCAGAGATCTGTATAACGTACTTCCGTCGGATGTTCAAAGCCGGGTCAGGAGCGACTATGAGGGGCGGCTGAAACCCGTAGGCTACTATTCCGGGTGGAGTTCCGCCTATATTGCCTATACCTACGGAAGTCTTCTTCTCGGAAAGATGCGTCCCCATTTTTACTTCAACGTCTACGGAGACAAGGACCATCTCGCCGACTTCCACGTTGCGGCCCACGAGGCGGGGCACTATATGTCTCATCTCATTCTGGGAGACGCGAAATACTTTCAACTTGCCGCCCAGCGCACCCGTATCCATGATATTGGGGGAACTCAACGGGGCCGGTTCATGATCGAGGAGTACGCATTTTTCGCCGATTACGTGAAGAACGGATCCAGTCTGTACGGGAAATACAACATTCTTTCGTCCAATAATCTCTTCAAGTTGAAGAGGAATTCGAGGGAAGGAATCCCGGAACGCGACGTCAGCCCGGCAGTATACGACTGGCCTCGCATCGAGGGGTTCGGATGCGCTTTTCTCGCATCGCTTCACGCAACCCGCGCGGGTCTTATTTCGCATTACGGAGATTCTCAATGGGATAAAATCCCGACCTTCGAACTCTCCTATACGGACATCTACGGTATCCTGGCCCAGGGTCCGCTCACCGTCGATGAGCTCTACGACCTCAGCCTGGCACGGCTCGGGTCGGGAAACGCCCACAAATTGGCGATCATGGCTGAAATGCTTGGCTGGTCCTACCACGGATCCGGCAAGGTCGTCGACAGCAAAGGGAATGCAGTCTCGGGCGTACGGGTCGAAAACCGATCTTTCTACACCGAATGGGACGAATATACGACTCCTCAACACGTAGCCCTGATGACCGGGAACGACGGAATTTTCCATTTGAGGCGCCTACTCCCCGGACCTTCCTACCTGCGCGTCTGGTACGACTACAAGGACGGAAAATATACGAGGTACAAGGATTTCAATATCGACATTCCGAAAACGGATCCGACGAACGAACCGAGAGACCTGGGAACACTGACCATCGACATACAGGCTGAACCCCCCGGGCAGAATCCTGCGCCGGCGTGCGGTTGGACCAGGACCGGACAAAGTCCCCATATCGGGGGGTCCGCCGTCTTCGACGGCGTCAATACCATTACCACATCGACAACCCAGTCGGCCTCGGAACTGTGCGCCGAGCAGGTTTTTCATACCACGCACACATGGAGCCCGCTGCCGCCCTCCCTGACGCCGGGAACATCCGTCTCACTCTCCGTTACGACGAGCTGGTCTCTGGACGGCTCTCCGTCGTGCTCCTCCCTGACCGCGGGCGCTTCCACAAGCGTGCAGGCGGGGACCACGACCGTCAAGGCGGGAAACAGCCATATTGCCGTTTCCGCCGACCCCTCCGGAACGGTCTCGGATACCATTGACTGGCAGGTCCCGGCGGGCGCCTCGCCCGGCGCGACCATGGACATCATCGCCGGCGGAACGACCGGCGCCGGGGGCGGTTTCGTCTATTACCACTATCGCTACGACTGTGCGACGCCGTAGTCCCGAAAGGACGTGAGAACATGCCGGTACGCATTCCGCAAAAAGAGTTCGAGGCCCTCGTGGAGGAGGCCCTTCGGCGCGTGCCGGACAAATTCCGGGAGCGGCTCCGGAACGTGGTAATGACCGTGGAGGACATGCCGACACGTGACGTGGCCGAAGAACTCGGCATCCCCCCGGACGAACTTCTCGGCCTGTTCCTGGGGGCTACCGACGAGGAACGGGAGAGCACCTTCGACATCCCCTGCCCCTTCCCCGACGAAATCGTTCTTTACCAGAAAAACCTGGAACATATGTGCGATTCCAAAGAAGAACTGATCGAGGAAATCCGTGAGACCGTGGTCCACGAAATCGGCCATTACTTCGGCCTTTCGGACGATGATATGGAGTCGTTCGGAGAGTAACCCCTGTTGTTGCAAAAGAATTGCCGCGAAAAGGGCCGGCGGGATCAAAGAAATACGCACGGCCACAACAGTCCTGAAACGGCGCACCGGTCCGGGCTCGGTACC
>CAYYSS010000285.1:0-4162 GCA_964474325.1 uncultured Nitrospirota bacterium | reverse complement strand
GTCGTGACCTTCGTGCTCACCATAGCCGGTTCCGATCCAACGGGGAGCGCGGGGCTCCAGGCGGACCTGAAGACCTTTCACTCGATGGGGCTCTACGGCCTGAGTCTTCCCTCGGCCCTTACGGCCCAGTCCGCGGACGGGGTTTTCGGAACCGCCCCGGTGGACGGGACGTTTTTCCGGACCCAGGCCGAAACCCTGCTCGAGGGTATCAGGCCCCGGGCCGTAAAGACCGGGATGCTCCACCGGAGGGAGATTGTCCGGGCTGTTGTGGAACTTGCCGGGAAATACGATTTCCGGAATCTCGTGATCGATCCGGTGACGTTTTCGTCGTCCGGCGCCGAACTCCTGGATGAAGAGGGATTCCGCATTCTCAGGGACGAACTTCTCCGGAAGGCCCGGGTAGTCACGCCGAACCTTGCAGAGGCGGGAAGACTTGCGGGCATGGAGGTCCGGACGGTGGACGATATGGAAGAGGCGGGCAGGAAGATCCTCGACCTTGGCGTTTCCGCGGTGGTAGTAACGGGCGGGCACCTGGGCGGGGACGAAACGGTAAACGTGCTCGTAACCTCCGATGGGGTTTCGCGGCGGGAGGGCAAGCGCGTCGAAGGAGAGTTTCATGGGACCGGTTGCGTCTTTTCGGCCGCCCTGGCCGGAAGCCTGGCCCGGGGGGCGGACCTTTCCGAGGCCCTGGACCGTGCCTCCTGCCGGGTGGAGGCGACGCTGAAGACCGCGTTTTTCCCGGGGAATTCGAAGACAGGGTTTCTCGATCCCTGACGGTTTCCCGCGGGATTCTGGATTTCTTTGTCCGCTTCCCGGTATTCTGAATTCGGTTGGAGAATCCATTTTTTCATAAAAAGTGAGGGCTTTTGTTATGAGTAACACTGCCGAATACATACGTTCCAGGGCCGAGGATGCCCGGGCTGCGGCCCGTATCCTGGCCTCGGTCAGTACCTCGGACAAAAACCGGGCGCTCCTTAAAATGGCGGACGACCTGGTAGCCCGGGCCGACGAGATCATTGCCGAGAACAAAAAAGACCTCTCGGCGGGAAAAGAACGGGGACTGAGCGACGCCATGCTCGACCGCCTCATGCTCGACAATCCCCGAATCGAGGCCGTCGCGGCCGGGCTCAGGGAGATCGCGGCCCTGCCCGATCCCGTGGGCGAGGTGGTTAAGATGTGGAACCGGCCGAACGGCATGACCGTGGGCCGGATGCGGGTCCCCATCGGGGTGATCGGTTTTATCTATGAGTCCCGGCCGAACGTAACCGCGGATGCGGCGGCCCTGTGTCTCAAAGCGGGGAACGCCGTGATCCTCAAAGGCGGCTCGGAGGCGATCCACTCGAATATCGCCATACGGACGATCCTTGCCGAGGCCCTCGAGGGCGCGGGACTGCCGTCGGCTTCCATTACCCTTGTCGACCGGACGGACCGGGAGGCGGTTATGGAACTGTTGAAGCTCGACGATCTGGTGGATCTGGTGATCCCCCGGGGCGGGGAGGGGCTTATCCGTGCGGTTGCCGAAAACGCCCGGATGCCGGTACTCAAACACTATAAGGGCGTCTGCCACGTCTATATCGACGGCGATGCCGACCCGGACCTGGCATTGAAGATCGCCGTCGATTCCAAGTGCCAGCGCCCCGGGGTCTGTAACGCCGCCGAAACGCTCCTGGTGGACCGGGCGCTTACGGACAGTCTCCTGCCGAAACTTCTGGCCGCGCTCAAGGACCAGGGGGTTCAGCTGAAAGGCTGTGCTGAGACGGTTAAGGCCGATCCCGACGTGGCCCCCGCCGCGGACAACGACTACCACACCGAACACCTGGCCCTTGCCATGAACGTGCGGGTGGTGGACGGGTTGGAAGGCGCAAAGGAACACATCGCCCAATACGGCTCGGGCCATACGGAGACGATTGTTACCAAGGATTACGAAAAGGGGCTCCGTTTTCTGAGGGAGGTGGATTCGTCGGCTGTGATGGTGAACGCGTCCACCAGGCTCAACGACGGCTTCGAATTCGGCCTCGGCGCCGAGATCGGTATTTCTACGAACAAGATCCACGCCCGGGGGCCCATGGGTCTCGAGGAACTGACCTGTACCAAGTTTATCGTCTTCGGAACCGGGCAGGTGAAATAAGGGGCGGGTTAGACGTACGACGGGGGACGGCGCGTGTGACCCGAGACTCGTGACTGGTGACTCGTGACTTGTACCCCCCCTGCCGGTTTCGTCCGTTCTTCCCAAGCGTAAATCGTCAGTCGTAAATCGTAAATCCTCAAGTTCCCGCACCTTTGTGCCGATGAGAAATCGTTGGTCCCTTTGCGGGACCCGGGTAGGCGGACGTGCGAAAAGTGACACTCGATAAGGCCGAGGCCGGAATGATTCTCGCCCAGCCGGTGGAAAACCGGGCGGGCGCGGTACTCTTCGGCCAGGGGATGGAGCTCACCGAGGCGGTGATACGCCGCCTTGAGTCAATGGAGATCGAGAGTATCTGCGTCGAGGGGCAGGATCGCCAGTTGCCGCCTCTCGAGGATATGCTCGCCGACCTTGACAGGCGATTCGAAAAGACCGGGGAGGACCCCACCACCGCTATGCTCAAGCGGGTGTACCGGGAGTTCTACACCGAACTTCACGGAGGGCCGTAATGCCGGGTCCGGACGAAATACGGGAAGCCGTACAGAACATGGACTCGCTCCCGACCCTGCCGGGTGTGGTGACGAAACTCATGCGGACCATGGAGACCTCCGAAACATCCCTGGCCCAGGTGGGAAAACTCATCGCGTCGGATCAGGTCCTGTCGGTCCGGGTCCTCAAAATGATCAACTCCCCGGTCTATGGCTTTCCGGGGAGAATATCGAGTATCACCCAGGCGCTGATCCTTCTCGGGCTTACGGTAGTCAAGGGGATGGTCTTCGGCGCTTCGGTCTTCGAGATGATGGAAAAGACCGTCGTCGGGCTCTGGCGGCATTCCCTGGGTACCGCCACGGCGGCCAAGGTGATTGCCCAGTACAAGGGCCTGAAGGACCCCGACGAACTCTTTACCGCCGGGCTTATCCACGACCTGGGCAAGGTGGTGTTCAACATCCGCTACCGGGAAGAATACCGGGAGGCCCTGGCCCTGGTCGAGCGGGATTCGATACCGATCCGGGAAGCGGAGGAGAAGACATTCGGTCTTGCCAATCACGCCGAAGTAGGCGGCTGGATGGTCGATAAATGGAATTTTCCCGGTCGGCTTACGGAGGCGATTCTCTACCACCATAAACCCCATCTGGCCCGGAGGAGCCCGGAACTGACGGCGACCGTACACTTGGCCGACTGCCTTGTCCGTGCCCACGGATTCGGGTTCGGGGGTGACCCGTGGGTTCCCAAAGTCAACCCGGCCGCCCTCGAGGCCCTCGGCATCGGGTACGGGGACCTCCGCCAGATCGTCCGGAATCTGGACGACGCCCTGGCCCTGGCCGCCGACTTTGCGTCGTGACCCGACTGCTCCTGATCGGGGCCGACCCCGAGCAGGCCGAATGGATCCGTTCCGCCCTCCCGGAAGATACTTACCGGATTCAGTGTGTGGATCTGGAGTCATCCTACGACCACCTCTATAACGACCCCCCGGGGGTCGTGGTCTATGCCGCCGGCGTTACGTCCCGCCTTAACCTGGTTCGCCGGGTTGTGAGCGATCTCAAGGCCGACAGTATTTTCGGGCACATCCCCGTCTGCGGTCTCTTTACCGCCGAGACAACCCTGCCGGACTGGCGCGGGTGTCCGGTGGACGAGTTCATCTCCCTGCCCTGTGATCCCGACGAGTTCCGTGCCCGTATGGCCCTTTGTGTGGACCGGGCTGAGCGGAGTGTGGAAACAAACCCCCTGAGCCGCCTCCCGGGCAACACGCCGATTATCGAGACGATTCAGCGCCGACTCGACGCCGAGCATGACGTGGCCGTCTGCTACCTGGATCTGGACCATTTCAAGCCCTTTAACGATCGCTACGGTTTTTCCCGGGGAGACGAGGTCATCAAGATGACGGCGCGCCTTGTGGCAAACACGGTGCGTGAGCAGGCAGGGGTCGAGGGGTTCGTCGGACACGTAGGGGGCGACGATTTTATCTTCCTGCTTCCGCCTGACCGGGTGGAGGAGGTCTGCCGGCGCCTCCTTGAACTCTTCGATGGGATTATCCCA
>CAYYSS010000284.1:0-4184 GCA_964474325.1 uncultured Nitrospirota bacterium | reverse complement strand
CGATTCACCTTAACGCTGCAAAAGATTCTTGGACAAGGGGCCGGCGCACCCGCCTGCGGAAGATTTTGCCCGACAGGCGGCCCGATAGCTTGCCCCGACCAGCATCCCCGAACGTAATAACCGGCGCCCAATGACGTTGCATGTCAGGTTTTTCGGCAACGTCTCGACAAGACGATCGATCCTTAATCCGAGGGTTTTCGTCCTTCTCTTAAACTCCTCTGCAACCATGCCGAACCTTCCAGAGCCGGAATTCCCGCCGTTCCTTCGCTCCAATCGTCAATCGTCAATCGCCATTCCCGAGTCTTCTCGACTCGGGGAACACCCCCTCCTCATCCGCCTCCCGGCAGAACGAAAACGCCCCTGTGAGGGTCCTGTCGTCGTAATAGGTCCGGGCAACGCATTTCCCGAGACAGTAGTGTTTGAGCATACAGCGCCCGCAGATCCCTTCGAGCCCCCGGGGGAGTTTTTCCCTGAGTTCGTTGAGCGCCGGGGTATCTACCCATACTTTCTTGACCCCAAGCTCCCGCAGGTCCCCGAAATCCAGTTCTTCCACCCGCTCGCCGATACCGCAGAGCCCCCCGTGGCCGTCGTGGAGAACCCCGAGGATGTTCAGGACACCACAGGAGCAGGTCGGGTTTGCCATGAGTTCCGCCCGGGGTTTGAACGCCGGCGGGATATCGAACATGATCTCGACGCCGGCCACGGAATTTCCCCTCGCGAGCAGTTTTTCGTGGATCAAAAGAATCTCCCGGACGGAAAGGAGTTCGCCGCCCCTTGCCAACTCGTCCGAACGGGTCATGCCGGTTATCGGATTGATTTTAAAACTCCGCGCCCCGAGCCCCGCGACGAATTCGGGCATCTGGAATATCTGCTCCCGATTCCCCCGGTGAAGGCTCATGATCACCTGAAAAGGGATGTCTTCCGCCTTGAGACATCGGGCGCCCTCGAGTGCCTGCTCGAAAGCCCCCTTCACGCCCCGAAGCCGGTCGTGCATCTCGGCATCCGTACCGTCGAGGGAAATGGCGACCGCCGCCTTCACTTCCCGAATCACCCGGGCCTCTTTTTCCCCTACCAGGGTACCGTTGGTTTCCACCCGAACACGAAGGCCCATCTCCTTGACCGAACCGAGTACGTCCAGTATTTCCGGGTGAAGGAAAGGCTCCCCTCCCGTAATCTTTACCGCCCCGAGCCCCAGTTCCCGGGCCTCTTCGAAAATCGGCAGAAGGTCCGCCCAGGGGAGCCATCGTTCCGTTTCGTTTTCATAGACCGGCGAGATCCAGCAGTGCCGGCAGTTGAGATTACAGCCCCCGGTGAGATAGAGATAGATCTCCCGAAGCGGCGGCACTCCCCGTTCCATGTCGGCGTGGTCAGATTCCGGCATTGCCGGTCTCCTCGAGAAACCTGCGGTAGCAGTCCGCTGGGTTTTCCCGGTTCAGGTCCTTATAGACCTCGTAGGCGTAGCCGGGGCACCCCCCGTTACAGAGCCCGTTCCACGTGCAGTCCCCGCAACCGGGAACGTCGGTCATGGGCACGGTCCTGCGGTCCTTCATCGCCTTGAGCACCGGGGCGTTCCGCCAGATATCCGAAAGATCGTCCCGATTGATCCGGCCGAGTTCGAGCGCGGGGAGCATATTGCAGGGCGTGATCACCCCGTCGTGGTGTACCGCGATCTTGTCGTACACGCACCCGCAGGCCGTAAGTTTCCCGGTCTGCCACGAGACCCGCTCCCCGGTCCGCCGGGCCTGTTCCATCTCGCCGTACATGCGTTTTTTCGTAAGGGGCCCCGCCTGGGCCTGTATCCTCCCCGGGTATCTCTCGGCGAGGTCCGCAAGAACGTCCATCGCCCGCACCTGCTCAGCGGCCGAAAGGGTAATCGCCTCCTGGTTTTCACACCCCGCACCCACGGGGATCGCATCGTTCGTGCTGAAGCCGGGGAGCCCGATATCGTCGAGAATGAGCCGCGCGGTGTTTTCCAGGTCCCCCACGTTGTGACGATTCACGGTGAGCCGCACCGTAACCGGAAGCCCGGCTTCCTTAAAGAGCCTGAGCCCGCGGACGGCTTTTTCAAACGACCCCGCCCCCCGGCTTCTGTCGTGAACCTCGGCACGGGAGCCGTCGAGCGAAACCTGAACGTGGTTCAGCCGTTTCAGCCGTTTACCCCTGTCGAATTCCGCGATCGTCTTTTCCGTAACCAGGGTACCGTTCGTGAGGAAAGCGTACCGCATACGGTTTGCGATCACGGCGTCCACCAGGTCCCAGAGATCCCCGCGGGTAAAGACCTCGCCGCCGCTCAGACAGACCTCCCGGACGGAAAGACTGCCCAGCTCCGCGAAAAACCTCTTCCACTCGGATCCGGGGAGATCCGGACGGGTTTTCATCTCGGGATCGTAGAAACAATACGTACACCGGAGATTACAGCGCCCGGCAATCGAAATATCGACGGCGCGGGGACCGGCATCGATTGAAGGGAAAACCATGGACTCGACGGGGACACCAGGCATGGATGCCGTCTCGACAAAACCCTCACGGGCAAGATCCAGAAGAAACTCCTCCGCGTCGTTCCGGGCCTCGGCCCGTGTTACGCCGTCGAACTCACCGCACATCCGGTCGGCCAGGTCGCCGCTCGTACAGCCCCCGTCGTCGAGGAACCTCCAGAGGGCCGTGCCGGATTCGTTAAGAAAGCGTTCACGGTTCGTATCGGCATCGAAGAGCACGGCGCGGCCGTCGGGCGCCATCCGTGCTGAGACGGTGCCCCGACGGCGGAAATAGGTGTTTTCCTGTTTCACGTATCCTTATCGATTCCTCGGAGAGCTGCCCCTATTCTGCCACAAGTAAACAGAGAAAACCCGGACAAAGGGGCAAAGGGCGCGCCGGCAATAGGCGAGAGGCAAAGGGGAAAGACAGGAAAACGTTAGACGTGAGAGGCAGGAAGACGGGAGACGGGAAACGTTAGACGTGAGAGGACTTTACTTCTCCCCTCTCCCTTCTAACTTCTCCCTGTCCCCTTTACTCCTCCCCCCTCCCCCTCTATGCACTCTCGTACGCTATGATTAGGAATGGACACCGGATCCGAACATGATCGTCCGGTACGCCATGACGATCTGGCCGGGATTGCGGCGGACGTACTCGGACGGGGCAGGCCGTTTCAGTTCCGGGCGATCGGTTACAGTATGGCGCCTTTTATCAAAGACGGCGATGTGGTGCGGATCGTACCCCCGGGGCGTAAGCCGGGTGTCGGCGACGTGGTGCTTGTCCGGAGAGAGGACCGGACTCTGCTTCTCCACCGGATCGTGCGCTGCTCCGGGGATATAACAATCACCCGGGGCGATGCGGCCGAAGAAACCGATGACCCTTTTCCCCGGCGGAATATCATCGGAAAGGTCGCCGACGTCTCCGGCAACGGCTACCGCTTTCACCTCCGCACCCCTTTCAAGCAGATGATAGCCCGCAGGATTGTTTACGGATCCCGCCTGAGCCGGATCGGGATCGTAAGACTCTTCGGCAAGGCCGTCGCAAGAATGTTGAGGTAGGAACGGGAGAAGGAGAAGGGAAAAGGTCGGCAGTTGGCAGTTGGCGGTCGGCGGTTGGCAGTCACTAGCAACTAACAACTAGCAACTAACAACTAGCAACTATCCGTTACCCATCATTGCCCATTGCCTATCGCCCCTCGCCTGCGCCCGCTGCGCGCCCCTTCGCCTCTCCCTTACAAAAGACGCTACAATATCTCGTTATGCGCTCAGGAAAATATGTGCGACTGCTCCCGGCGGTGGTCTTGATGGCCGCGATATTTTTATTCTCCTCGATACCGGGGACGGAGCTTCCGAACTACGGCTTCTGGGACATCCTGGTGAAAAAAGGCGGGCACCTGATCGGCTACGCCCTCCTCGGGGCGGCCTGGTCGTACGGGTTGGAAATGGAAGGGAGACGCGGGATCCTCCGGGCGTGGGCCCTGGCCTCCCTCTTTGCTTTAAGCGACGAGTTTCATCAGTCCTTTGTTCCGGGCCGCTACCCGTCCCTTGCAGATGTGGGTATCGATTCCTTCGGTGCGCTCCTTGGGGCCTTTGCGTATGTGACCACCGGGGGAGCCCTTCGCGCATTATTATCCGGAGACCACTCTTGTCCAAAATAGACCCTGACGTTGCAGAAATTTCCCGGAAAAGGGGCCGGTGGAATCAAGAAAATAC
>CAYYSS010000283.1:0-4196 GCA_964474325.1 uncultured Nitrospirota bacterium | reverse complement strand
AGTAGTTGTCTGCGATATGCAGAGAGATAGCCACGATTGTGCCGCCGCCGTCGTCGTAAATGGAAGTGAGGGTTCCGGGATCAATCGAAGACACCCAGATTCCGTCGTACTGTCCCGCGTATGCGGTTGCGGCAAACGGAAAGAACGATAAAACCGCACAGACAATTACCCACCTCTTAAACCATACAGCGGCCTTCATGAACTACCTCCCTCGATTATGAAATACGATCTACCTGCCGTAGATCCCTGTAAGGCTGGCTTTTGAAATGGTGTGCCTGTTGATATGAAACCCCACCCGGGCAGGCGAAACGTCCGCGCCAAGGGGAAGCTCTTTAACATCAAGAGCGTATACCGTAAAGATATATCGGTGCTCCCCGTGTCCCCGGGGCGGACAGGGCCCGCCGTAGCCGGGTTTGTCGTAATCGGTCCTGCTCTGGATACTGCCTTTGGGGACGATGTCAAGGGCTGGGTTGCCGGCGTTTTTCCGAAGGCCTTTCGCTTTGGCCGGGATATTAAAAACCAGCCAATGCCACCAGCCGCTTCCCGTGGGCGCATCGGGATCGTAGGCGGTTACCGCAAAACTCTTTGTCCCCGGCGGCGGGTTTTTCCATCGGAGGGCCGGGGAGATGTTTTTCCCCTTACAGCCGAACCCATTGAACACCTGGGCCTTTTTGATCCTTCCGCCGTCCTTGATATGGGGACTCGTCAGTTTGAACTCACCGCCCGCCATGGCGCCCAACGGAACGACGAAGAATGCAATCACGGCGACGACTATTACTGCGGTTTTGCGTATCATTCTGCCCCCCTGCCGTCCGGTCGGCCGTACGGCTCCGCCCGAAAGTTCAACGCTTCACGAAACGATTATATCGGATGCAACGGCTAACCACAAGCCGACAGCGGCTTCGCCCCGTCGGACGTCCCCCCTTTTCCCCTTGTGCGGATTAGTGATCGTCCGTTTCCGCCTCGTGTAATTCTTTCGTGCGGTCCACGCCCAGGTTTATTTCCTGAAACGCCTCGTCCTCCCTGGGCAGGATGAGGAGGAAACGGTTACAGGTATCGATTTCGGCGGTTCCGTTTTCAAGGGAAAACCCGAGTACGTGCCCGCCCGCCCCGTGGTCATCGGAGAGAAAGTGAAAGTGGTACCCCGGCACATTGATGCCTTTTACGTACGCCGGTGCCCGAAGGCCCACGAGGGTTCCGGTCAGTCCGGCACGTTCGAAGACGGGCTGGTGTTTCGTAACCTCCGTAAGCGGGGGGTAGGGTTTCGTCTGGGCGGGCACACTCCGGGTTTTTATCCGGGAAAACGTACCGTGGACCTTTACAGCGGAAAAGGTATTCTCCCCGGGAGCCTTTTGATCGAGGAGGGATTTGAGCCCCTCGAGATCGAGCTTCCCGTCGATCGGAAACGATATGTCCGGCGAAAAGTCGACCACCGCGGCAAAGGGCGTGGAAACCCCGGCGTCCGGTTTTACCACCGCGCCCGTTGCCTTGACCTGATAAAACGAACCGTCCAGCAGGATCATCTCGCCGTCGAGCCCGTGAAACGTTCCGATGCCGAAGTCGCCATGGGTTTTCAATTCTTTCAGGGTCATCTGTCCGTCGTAAGCTCCGGCAAGGATCGCATCAATTGTAGATACCTGTGTCACCGTATCGGGATCGGCCCGTACCGCGCCGGACGACACGACAACCAGGCCTGTGATCAGCAGAACGACAAAAGTGTTTTTCATGAATTCGTTTCCTCTTTCATACGATGGGGCCGTTGTTCGTCACACGATACGCGTTCCAGGCATAACATGCTGAACCTTGCAGTCGCAAAATCGGGGTCGGCGGCCTCAAGAAAATCCGCAACACGGCGTAAGGATAGGCTAAAGGCGAGAGGCTATTTTTCCTTCTCCCGTCTCCCTTGTTTCTTCTCCCTTCTGACTGCCGCCGAAGGCGGATGCACCGACCCCTTTTCGGAAAACTTTTGCAACGTTTTCGCAACGTTAAGTGAACTATCCGGGCCGGGTCGATGGGTCCTCACGACGGCGGCACAAGTCCGCGATGTCTCAGGAGATCGAGAACGATATCCGTCATGGCCGGGACATCGACCCGGCCGTTGTTGATAATGAGATCGTAGTTCATCGGGTCGTCCGCGGAAGCCTCCGTGAATTTTTCCACAAACGATTCGCGGCGTGCCGTTTCCCGCTCGATAATCGCTTTCAATTCGTCCGTATTTTCCGGTAAATCCGGGAAGGTCTCCCGGGCATGTGCAAGCTTGAAATCCATGCCGGCGTACAGCCGGATATGGACCCCATTGTCGAGTCCGCGGGTCAATATGGCCCCGCCCCGGCCCACGATGACCACGTTTCCGCGTTCAACAAGGGTCCCGACCGCACTTACGACGTACTGGTAGAGGTCATAATCATCGGGGGTATCACTCAGAATCTTCGCGAGGTACTGGTTCACCCCGCCGCGGTCCCCTTTTTCGGCACTGATGATGACCTCTTTCTTTACGTCCTGATCTTCGGCGATCTTATCGAGGAGCTGTCGGTCGTACCATATCCATTCCTCTCCCTCAGCGGGTTTCAGCCGGCGATTCAACGTATTCACCAGATTCGCCGCCAGCGGGGTCCCCTGGCACCCGAATTCCCGGGAAATCGTAATAAACGGCAGTAACGCCGATTTCTCCCCGGTAGCCTCCCGTAACCGTCCGCAGAGCAATTGTGCTGCTTGCCCTACGACGTTCGCATCAAGTTCCCTTCGTGGCGTATACATTGCTGGCCTCCCGCTCGTCCCCATTCCGGAACGAATTCTTGTGTATTGCTCTCTCTATACACATACCAGAAAAAACCTTCCCGGGCAACCGTCCCGCCGCATATCCGTTGACAGGGTCTCGGGCCGGGCGGTAACGTAGGGCTATGCGCGACGTGTCGGTTTCCTGCAAGGGCACCCTTCTCGCCCTTCTTTTCCTGCCCCTGGCGTTCCTGGTTTCCGGCGCACGTGCGGCCGGTACACCGACAGAGCCTCGGACGTTCACCGTACAAACCGGCACCTTCGACACCCTGGAACGTGCCGAACGGCACTACAACGCATTGGTGGAAAAATTACCCGAAAGATATCGCGAGGATTTGCGGATCGAGGTCATCGGGAAGTATTTTGTGGTGCGGACCGGGAGTTTCCCGCAGGCCGGTGCGGCCCAGGGGACGCTGGCGGCCGCCCGGATATTTTCTCGGGATGCGTTCATAATCGTCGAAGGCCGGATGACGGACAAACGTATACGACGCATCTACCCGGACGTCCTGCCGGAGGACTCGCCCTTTGTTCTTTTCGTAATGCTCGAAGACGGCGCCGGTCCGACGGCCGTCGATGCGCTCGGGAAGATCGTCGGACCGGCTTTTCGCGACCGTATCGACGACGGCGGGCCGGGCCCCACGGGCATCGTGCGGATCGGTCCTATAGAAGATTTCACGGTCGCCCGGGCACTCCTCAGGACGTTACGCCGGGAATACAGGCAGGTGGTTCTTCGGGCGGCGGGCGGGAAAACGGTTCCGCTCCCGTTTGCGGACGAAACGGACGGTGATAAGGGCACGACCGGGAAACGGGACGTAACGGTCAGGGTATCGATCGATGAGAGCGGAGACGCGCCTCCGGCGGACGATCCGCCGGCCTTTATACCCGAGGACCAGGTCAAGACCTTCGATGAGATCGATCGGGAAATGGACGCCTTGATGGAATCCCGGGAGTACGGAAAAGCCGTGACCCTTATACGGCGGGCGATCAAACGGTGGCCTGAAAACCCGGAACTCCATGCGTGGTACGGAAACGTTCTGCTCACCATGGATCGGCCGGACAAAGCGGTTAAACCGTTCCGTAAGGCGGCGGAGCTGGCGCCGGCGGTACCTGCCTACCAGAGCGATCTCGGGCACAGTCTCATGTACGTCCATATGGACTCGGCCAAAGAGGCCGTGAGGGCCTTTAAGAAGGCCCTTGCCCTCGATCCGGAGAACACGGACGCCCTTGAGGGTCTGGGTACAATTTATGTCAGTATCGGTAAAACCGACGAGGCCCAACGTATCGCCGCAGACTTGGAGCGCCTCGATCCGGAGGCCGCCGGGCGGCTTAACGACGCGCTGCGGTACGGTATCGACTGGGGGAATTGACCTTACAGTTGCATAAAATACGGGGCCGGCGGCCTCAAAAAAATCCGCAACACG
>CAYYSS010000282.1:0-4201 GCA_964474325.1 uncultured Nitrospirota bacterium | reverse complement strand
CCTTAACCGGAGCCGGTCGCTGAACCTTCCCGGCGCCGACGGCCCGGGGGTGCTTCTGGCCCTCCCCTTCCTCTTTAACGCCAATTACGACAGGCCCATGGATCTCGGGAAAAAGGTCCTCGTTATCGGCGGCGGCAACGTGGCCATCGACGTGGCCCGGACCGCGCTGCGGCTCGGGGCCGAGACCGTGGAAATGGTGTGTCTCGAAGACGAAGACGAAATGCCCGCCTGGGACTGGGAAGTCGAAGAGGCGGTCGACGAGGGAATCAAGATACATCACCGCTGGGGTCCCAAGAGCTACCGCCGGTCGGGCGACCGCCTTGAAGGGCTCGAGGTCGTCAAAGTCACGTCCGTATTCGACGCAGACGGCAGGTTCAGCCCGACGTTTGACGAAAATGAAAAACACTTTATCGCGGCCGATACGATTATCGTCACGATCGGGCAGATGACGAACAACGACTTCCTCGAAGGCGGTCCGGTTCAGCCCGACGAACGGGGCAGGATTCCCTGGAACCAGGATACGCAGATGAGCGAGGCGGACGGCGTATTCATGGCCGGCGAAGTCGTCACCGGGCCCGGATCGGCCATTCAGGCCGCGGCAAACGGCCACCGGGCGGCAAAGGCCGTTGATCTCTATTTCGAGGGCAAGGACGTGGCCGCCGGACTCAAGGCCGCGACGATAAACAAGATAAACGTCCTGCCGCCGGACGTGGCCGCCAAGGTCCGCCGGGCGTCCCGGGAGACTATTGAAGTGCTCGACCCCGCCACCCGGTGCCGGGAGTTCACCCAGATCGAAATCGGGTATAACGAACTCTCCGCGCTCAAGGAGGCACGCCGGTGCAGAAGTTGCGGCGGCGGTGCGGTCGTGAACCAGGAAAAGTGCATGGCCTGTCTCACCTGCCTCAGGGTATGCCCCTACGACGCCCCCGAGGTGACCAACGCCTCGTATATCTCACCCGACCGCTGTCAGGCCTGCGGCCTCTGCGCCCCGGAGTGCCCGGGTCGTGCGATCAGCATGTTCGGCTACGACGTGGACGAGATCAAGCGCACCATGCCGGAGACCCTTGGCTCGGTGGATACCGGACGGGCCGATCCCGCGGTCGTCGCGTTCATGTGCGCCCGCTTCGCCCTGGACCGCTCGGTTGAACTGCCGCCGAATATAAAACCCGTTCAGGTCCACTGCGCAAGCCGGGTGGATACCCTGGACATGCTCAAGGCCTTCGAGTGCGGCGCCGACGGGGTCGCCGTGGTCCTCTGCGACGGAGAGTCCTGCCGGCACCCGGGGGTAACCGCCAGGGTAATCAAGAGAGTCGAACACGTTCGGGCAATCGGCGCCCCGGTCGGTCTCGGCGGGGAATCCATCGGGTATGTGGCGGCGCCTGAGGGCGGCGATTGGAAGGGGGCGCTCGACGAATTTGTCTCCGGCGTCCCCCTTCGGGGAAAATAACGGCCGGAAAAACGGCGCATCGATACGAAGAAAATACCGAAAAAGGGAGTGATAACCGATGATCGTTGGATCCCAGAAACCCCTCGATGAAATATGGGAGATGGTGAAGGACCACAAAAAGGTCCTCGTCTTCGGATGTAACACCTGCGTGGCCGTATGCCACGCAGGCGGCGAAAAAGAAGCACAGACCCTGGCTTCGGCCCTGCGTCTCAGGGCCGGGCAGGAGAACGTGGCGATGGAGGTGGACTACCTTGCGGTCCAGCGCCACTGCGAACCCGAGTACTTCGAGCCGGTGATGGACAAAGTGCGCACCTACGATTTAGTGCTTTCCACCGCATGCGGCGTGGGCGTGAACTTTCTCGCCGAACGGATCGGGGCTATCCCGGTCTGCCCGGGACTCAACACCACGTTTTACGGCGCCGTGGAGAAGGAAGGCGTGTTCAAGGAACTCTGCGCCGGGTGCGGCGACTGCATCCTGCACCTTACCGGCGGGCTCTGCCCGGTTGCCCGGTGCTCGAAGACCCTGATGAACGGCCCCTGCGGCGGAACGGATAACGGCAAGTGCGAGATCAGCCAGGACGTGGACTGCGTGTGGTACCTCATCGTAAACCGCATGAAAGAACTGGGGACCCTTGAAAAACTCATGGAAATACGCCCCCCGAGGGACTGGTCACCCGGTACGCACGGCGGCCCGCGGCGGCTCGTTATCGAACACCTCCAGGCCCTGGAAGAAGCGGAGGAATAACATATGGAACTGAAAAGCGGAAGTAATCTCGAAAAGGTCATCGCAAGCGGCAATCCGGCCGTCACCGCCGAACTGGGCCCTCCCATGAGCGCGTCCCCCGACGAGGTCGTGCACAAGGCGAAACTCCTGAAAGGTTTCTGCGACGCCGCCAATATCACGGACTGTCAGACCGCCGTGGTGCGGATATCGAGTATCGCCGCGGCGAAGATCGCCATGGACCAGGGGCTCGAGCCGGTCATGCAGATGACCTGCCGGGACAGAAACCGGATCGCCATACAGGCCGATCTTCTCGGGGCCGCGGCTCTGGGTATCAAGAACTGCCTCTGTATCGCGGGGGACCACCAGTCCTTCAGTGCCGCCGGCAGGCTCAAGGGGCACGCGGGGGCGAAAAACGTCTACGACGTGGACTCGATCCAGCTCTGCGGAATTCTCCGGAAGATGCGGGACGAGGGCCTTCAGGAAGGGGGCGACAAGCTCCAGGAGGCGCCCAAGTTCTTTATCGGCGCGGCCTGGACCCCCGGGGGCGACCCCATCGACTTCAGGCCCTATCGCCTGAAGAAGAAAGTGGACGGCGGCGCCGACTTTATCCAGACCCAGGGGATCTACGACGTGGAGATCTTCAGGAAACAGATGGACAAGGCCCGGGAGCTGGGGGCCCTCGAACGGACAGCCGTTCTCGGCGGTATCATCGTGCCGAGAACAGCGATGATGCTCAAGTACATGGATAAGTCGGTTGCGGGCGTATCCGTGCCCAAAGAGATGATTGAGCGCATGGCCAAGGCCAAGGAAGCCGCGGGCGACGATAAGAAGAAGGCCAAGGAACTCCAGGAGGCCGAGGGGATCAAGATCACCGTGGAACTGATAAAGCAGGTTCTCGATATCCCCGGCGTTAAGGGTGTGCACATCCAGGCCATCGAATGGGAATCCGCAATCGAGACCATCGTAAAGGAAGCCGGCCTCTACCCGCGCCCGACGGTCTAAGGGAAAGATATTTCATTACAAAGGGGTGCGCGTTGAGCGCACCCCTTTTTTTATGCGGTTTGCCACCCGTTTTCTTCGATAACATGCCTGAACCATAATTTCCCATGACGGTCCGGCTGCTGACGGCGAGGGGGAGATGAAGGTAGAAGTTAGAAGCATAGAAAAACGTCTTCCGTTTTCCGTCTCACGTCTTACTTCCAAAGGCTGCCGACCTTCCTCCATCGGCCTCGTGCAAAGGGGATAGGGAAGGAAGAAAAATCAATGCAAAGGAGGCTGCACGGCAATGTCCTAATGTGAATTCCGAAACATCGACGACATAGAACGTGCCGTCGAACACGGATCCGGGGCCCCGGCGTCCTGTACCGGGCCCGGTTTCAGTCAAACGGATTGTCCACGGGCGTAAAATCGAAATAGGTCGTCCAGAGGTCGTATCTCGTCAAGTCCCCTGCGGGGGTTACCATCACGTAGAGCCGATAGGTCCCCTGGGGAAGGAGTGCGCCCGGGAGTTCGCCGAAAATCGGCTCGTCGATACTCTCGAAAAGCGAATTTTGTTTCCAGGCGACCAGGCCGTCGGAAAGCACGCTTAACGTGTTGCCGGGTCCCACAAGAAGAAGGTCGGAGAACCCGGGCACCAGAATACCTACGTAGACGTCGATAGCATCGGAATAATTCGGGAGCTCGATTCTCAAGGCCACCCCGTCGTCCACGTCGCCGATGGCGAAGGGCTTGCTGTCGGCGGGGTCGAAGGCCACAACCGGCTCATCAGGGGGATGGTAGCGATAGGCGTTCTGTCCCGACGGCGCGGGTATGGCAAATGCGGGAGGGGCGAGTATGCCGAACTGCGCCGTGACGTTTTTGTCGGAATCCATATACAGCGGGCAGGGGCCTTCACCGGTACAATCCCCGGACCAGTCGACAAAGAAGATCGTAAACCCCTCGGCCGCTGTGGCAGGTACGGCGGCAAGTGCTACCGGAGTGTTGTTCGGAAACATCCCCGTACACGTAGTTCCCGCACAGGTCACTCCCTC
>CAYYSS010000281.1:0-4207 GCA_964474325.1 uncultured Nitrospirota bacterium | reverse complement strand
GTTGCGGATTTTTTTGAGGCCGCCGGCCCCGTATTTTATGCAACTGTAAGGAAAATACTCACGGCTACTATTGGGAGTTCTATGTTCGATGTTCTATGTTCGACGTTCAAACCCAAAACCTTGAACCCGGAACCCCGAACCTTGTTTTACGCCGCGAAGCGGATTTTTTTGAGGCCGGCGGGCCCGTATGTTTTGCCGCTGCAAAGGTATCATAAAAGATTGTGAACCGTGCCCGGATTCTCATAAGCGCATACTCCGACCTGGATCGCGACCGCAACCGGAGGCCCCTCTGGGGCGACTACTGGCTGAAACACCGTCTCGCCCGGGCCCTCAGGGTCTGCGGGATGCGGACGGGTACAGGGCCGGACGCCGTGTGGCTTCATCTCCACGGGACGGCGATGCACCCCCCGGGGCCCGTGCGGCGCCGGATTCTGTGGATACACAGCCATCCCGAGGATATTCGGGCGGACGATCTCAAAACCTACGACTTAGTCCTTTCCGTCTCCCGGTCCTTTGCCGACCGCCTCAGGCGCCGGGGCGTGCCCGCCCACTGGCTCATGGTCCCGACTCCCATGCGCCCTCTCAAGCGGAAAATCCTCTTCGACGCTGTCTTCGTGGGAAACGTGCGTCACCGTCCAGGGCTCAGTCCCGCACCGCGGCCCATCATTAATGACCTCATCTCGATACGCAGGGACCTCCCCCGGGACCTCCGTATCGGCATCTGGGGGGATGGGTGGAAGGGCCTGATTCCCCGCTCCTGGTACCGGGGCCGGGCCGTTACCCCGTCGGACCTCAACCGTATCTACTCATCGACCCGGATCGTCCTGAACGACCACCACCGGGACATGGCCCGGGAGGGTTTTCTCAACCCCAGGGTGCTGGACGGTCTGGCCGCCGGGGCCCGGGTCATCTCGGATCCGGTCGCCGACATGGATGGGACCCTGCCCGGCGTCGTGCTCCCCTGGCGCCATGCCGATGACCTTCAGCGGGCAATCCTGGAAATGCGGGACCCGTCCGCCGATCAGAAGGATATCCGCCGCCGGGGGATCCGCCTTGCCCGCCGCTTCTGTTACGCAAAGACCGCCCGGCGACTCGTGAAGTTTATAGACCGCATCTGACTTCTCCCCTCTCCCTTCCCCCTTCTAACTTCTTCCTTCTCCCCCCTTCCGCGCCACCGCGTCCCTGTGCTATTATTCTCGTTTGATGAGTGAACCGAATGTTATTGGAATAGATCTCGGCGGGACGAACGTACGGGTTGCCCGGATTTCCCGGAACGGCGAGATTCTCGCGCGGGAAAAAACGCCGAACCCCCAGGACGAAAACACCATCCTCGATTACCTGATTCACCTGGTCAAGGAGATCTCGGATACGGATACGCAGGCCGTGGGACTCGGTGTCGCGGGACTCGTGGACCGTACCGAAGGTCGGGTCGTATTCTCCCCCAATCTCCGGTTCATCGAAAACATCCCCCTGCGCGACGGTCTTGCCGAGGCCGCATCCCTGCCGGTGGTCATGGAGAACGACACCAACGCCGCGGCCCGGGGCGAAGGGTGGAAAGGGGCCGGATCCCGCCTGGAGACCTTCGTCTTTCTCACCCTGGGAACCGGCGTGGGAGGCGGAGTCGTCCACAACGGAAGGCTCCTGCGGATCCCGGCGGAACTCGGCCACATATCCATCGATGCCGACGGCCCGAAATGCCGGTGCGGGCGTAACGGGTGCATTGAGGCCTTCGCGTCGGCGACCGCGATCGTGGACCGTGCGGTCGCACTCCTGGAAGAGGGCAGGCAAAGCCAGTTACGCGAGTGCTGTAACGGCAATATTTACCGCATCACGGCGGAAGACGTGTTCTCCACGGCAATGGAGGGGGACAACCTGTCCCGGGAAATACTTAAGGACGCGGGCAAATACCTCGGGATCGGCCTGGCCAATATCGTAAACACGTTCGGCCCTCAGGCGGTCGTGATTGGCGGCGGCGTACTGGGGGCCTGGGATTTCATCGCCCCGGCGGTACGGACGGAACTTATGAAACGGGCCTTCCCGCCGCTTGTTTCGAACCTGCAGATCGTCCCCTCGGTTCTTGGTGACAACGCCGGCGTAGTGGGTGCCGCGGCTCTGGCCTTTGAAGACCTCGACCGCGGCTGAAACCCGTTTAACCATGCAGTCCAGCATCCGCAACTTTTCGATCGTTGCCCATATCGATCACGGCAAGACGACCCTGTCGGACCGCCTTCTTGAATTAACCGGGGCGCTTTCCCGCCGGGAAATGGAAGAGCAGGTTCTCGATTCCATGGATCTGGAACGGGAGCGGGGCATTACCATCAAGGCCCATGCGGTACGCCTCGAGTACCGGGCCCAGGACGGCAACGACTATATCCTCAATCTCATCGATACCCCCGGACACGTGGATTTTCACTACGAGGTATCCCGAAGCCTCGCGGCCTGCGAAGGCGCCGTCCTCATCGTGGACGCAACCCAGGGGGTCGAGGCCCAGACCCTGGCCAACGCCTACCTGGCCGTGGATCACGATCTGGAAATCATTCCGGTCATCAATAAGATCGACCTGCCGGGTGCCCAGCCCGAGGTGGCGGCCCGGCAGATCGAAGACGTGATCGGCCTGGACGCGTCGGGGGCAATCCTGACCTCGGCAAAACACGGCACCGGAATCAGGGACGTCCTCGAAGCGGTTGTAAACACCGTACCGCCGCCGTCCGGGGATCCGGACGCACCTCTGCGTGCCATGATCTTCGATTCCTGGTTCGACCCTTATCAGGGCGTCGTCATCCTTGTCCGCGTGGTTGACGGCACGGTTACGCCGGGCACCCGGATTCGTTTTATGGCCGCCGAGCGGGAATACGACGTGAGCCAGGTGGGTGTATTTACCCCGAAACAGCAACTGCGCTCGTCCCTGTCGGCGGGGGAAGTCGGATTTATCACGGCGTCCATTAAGACTATTGCCGACGCCCGCATCGGCGATACCGTAACCCGGGCCGACCGCAGGGCCGTCACACCGCTGGCCGGCTACCGTGAAGTCAAACCCATGGTTTTCAGCGGACTGTACCCCACCGACGCCGAACAGTACGAAGACCTGAAGGATGCCCTGGAGAAACTCCGCCTCAACGATGCATCGTTTTCGTTCGAACCCGAGACATCGGTCGCCCTGGGGTTCGGTTTCCGGGCGGGTTTTCTCGGACTCCTGCACATGGAGATCATCCGGGAGCGGCTGGAACGGGAATTCGGCGTGGCCCTCATCAATACCGCGCCGACGGTGGTCTATAAAGTTATCACCACGTCGGGAGAGGAACTTTTCGTGGACAGTCCGGCAAAACTGCCCCCCCAGCAACACATCGCCGCCATGCAGGAACCCTATGTAAACGCCACGATCTTCGTGCCGGAAGAGTTTCTTGGGGCGATACTCGATCTTTGCCAGTCGAAACGGGGAGTCCAGAAGGAATTCAGCTATTTGGGAAGCGACCGGATCCGCGTCATATACGAACTCCCCATGACCGAAATACTCTGGGATTTCTTCGACCGCCTGAAATCCCTTTCCCGGGGATATGCCTCCCTGGATTATGAACTCCAGGGCTACCGCGAATCACGGCTGGTCAAGCTGGACATCCTGCTCAACGGCGATCCCGTGGACGCCCTCTCGATGATCGTCCACAAAGAGGAGGCCTACCACCGGGGGAGGATGGTCGTGGAACAACTCCGGCAGGTCATCCCCCGACAGATGTTCGAGGTTATCATCCAGGCCGCCGTGGGCGGCAAGGTGATCGCCCGGGAGACCGTCAAGGCCCTGAGAAAAAACGTCACCGCCAAGTGTTACGGAGGTGACATTACCCGAAAACGTAAACTTCTGGAGAAACAGAAAGAGGGGAAGAAACGCATGAAGCAGGTGGGCCGGGTCGAGGTTCCCCAGGAGGCGTTCTTGAGCGTTCTCAAGGTTCGCTGACCGCTCAGCGGAGAAGCAAGACACCGGCGTTTTCTCGAGCCGCCCCGGGCGTCAGGGGCTTCATCACGGGGGCGCTTTTCCCGGGCCGGCTCGGAAACCCGAGAAAAACCGGAGGGTTCGGAGGTATTATAGGTGCGGCGGTAAATTCCCAACGTGTCGTTGGCGCCGCAACGAAAGAGCGGCCGCGGCAACACGGCTGAATTTCTGCAAACTGCAAAGTCGGATCGACCCTTCGTCGAGAAGACCCGACTCGGGAAG
>CAYYSS010000280.1:0-4234 GCA_964474325.1 uncultured Nitrospirota bacterium | reverse complement strand
GAAGGCACCGATTACCACCTGATGGCCGGTTCGTTTGCTCTCGACAAAGGACTGAGTGCACCGGGCACGGGCCTGCCCCTTTATGACTTCGACGGCGACCCGAGGCCCACGGGAGGAGGTATCGACGTCGGGGCCGACGAGGTCCTTGCGGGTTTCGCCGGGTCCACCATCTATGTAGAGCCCTCGGCGAACGGTACGCCGGACGACGGCGTCGGGTGCGGCGGCAATATGCCGTGTTACCCCACGGTACAGGCCGGTATTGATGCCGCGGGGCTTTTAGCACCGTCTGACGCCCTGATAAGGATTTCCGCGAATGCGTTTAACGAGATTCTGACGGCGAATATCGCGGTCGGGATTGTTTTTGACGGGGGCTGGCTCCAGAGTTTCAGCGCGCCTGCCGCGGTTCCCTGGACAACCATCTCGGCGCCGGGGGGGACACGCCTCAATGTGGTGAGCGGGTCGGTCATCATGGAAAACATCATTCTCGAGTAGGCCGGACGGGAGGTGAAGACGGTTATGGCAAACGGAATCGGATTATTAAGGACCTTCTGTATCGGTGCGGTCGCTGTACTGCTCCCTGCGGTGGGTTCGGCAAATGTTGCGATGCAGTGCCCGGCCACGGTGACGGACCCCGCGACCGGGGCTACCACCGACCCGGACGTGATCTGTCTGCACCTGTCGGCGGGCGACGGCGTGATCGGTATGGCCGACACCATCCTGTATCCGGGGCCGGTGGATCCGGAACGGTTTCCCACGGTGACCTCGGGCTACCCCCAGTATATCTTCGGGTTTTCCAACGTCACCGGGTCGGCCCCGGGAATGGAACTGGAAGACAGTATGTTTGCGGCCCAGTTTCCGGCCCCCACGGTGGTGGCCCGGGAGGGGCAGACGGTCTACCTCACGTTGACCAACGCGGGGATGTCCTTGCGGCCCGATCTCTTCGATCCCCACACGATCCATTGGCACGGGTTTCCGAATGCCTCCCAGGTCTGGGACGGAGTTCCGGGAAACTCCATCTCGATCAACATGAAAGCGAGCCTTACCTATTTCTACAACGTGGTGGAACCGGGCACGTTCATGTACCACTGCCACGTGGAGGCAACGGAACACATGCAGATGGGGATGCTCGGCAACCTCTATGTCAGGCCCGCCCAGGACGGGACGGTGAAGGAGTACCCGCCGCTTTCGGGCAGAACCTGGACGCTCTTCGCCTATAACGACGGCGACGGGTCAACCGGATATACAGCGGATTTTCCGATCCAGGTCGGCTCCTTCGATCCGGCGTTTCACGACGCCAGTGCCAATGTCCAGCCCCTTCCCTTTGCGGAAATGACGGACAAGTATCCCATGTTAAACGGCAGGGGCTATCCCCATTCGGTGGCGCCGGACGACACGACCCGCCAGCCGGTGAGTTCGAAGATAACGGCGGCCGTGGGCGACCGGGTGCTTTTGAGACTGTCGAACCTGAACGTGACCCGGTTCTATACCCTGACCCTTCTCGGGCTTCCCATGACCGTCGTGGGGAACGGTTCCCGGAAACTCGGCCCCCCGAATGACGTAAGCCGGTACTTCAACACCAATTCGGTGACCCTGGGGGGTGGTGAGGCCATGGACGTTATCGTGGATACTGCGGGCGTTGCACCCGGGACGTATTTTCTGTATACGACGAACCTTAATTATCTCAGCAACAACGAAGAGGATTACGGCGGTATGATGACCGAATTCGTGGTGGTGCCGTGAGGACGAAACGCGGAGAAGATGCGATGAAGACGACGTTACGAAAAATTCACATGGGGGTTCTTTCCTTCCTGGTTTTCTTTGCCCTGATCCGTGTCTCCGGCGCGGGCGCGGTGGTCCAGGGTACGGAGGGGGATACGACGACCCCGGGGTCAACCCTGTTCAGCCTCACGGCCCGGTCGGCCCACATCAAGACCGGTGAGGGGGGGAACTACCTGGCGTGGGGTTACGCCGAGGGCACGGGCGAGATGCAGTACCCCGGCCCGACGCTTATCGTCCAGCAGGGTCAGACCGTGGTCGTCGACCTGTCCAATGCCCTTGCGGAAAATGTCTCGATCGTGTTTCCGGGGCAGACGGATGTAACGACCACGGGAGGGGTCGCGGGGCTCCTCACGGCCGAAGCACCCCCCGGCGGCTCGGTCACCTACCGGTTCACGGCGTCGGAGCCGGGGACGTATATCTACCACAGCGGGACCGATCCGGAACTCCAGGTCGAAATGGGGCTGGTGGGCGCTCTCGTCATCCGGCCCGCAACACCGAACCAGGCCTATAACGATCCGGCCACGGCCTTCGGCCACGAGTACCTGTACGTCCTTTCCGAGATGAACGCCAACGTTCACCAGCTCGTGGAGCTGGGCCTGCGGGACCGGATCGGGACCTCGAATTACCTGCCTCACTACTGGTTCATCAACGGCCGGACCGGCCCCGATACCCTTCGGGACCCGAATATACCCCTCCTGCCGCATCAACCGTACGACGCCCTGGCCCGGATGCACCCCGGAGATAAAGTGCTTCTGCGCCTGGTGGGCGCGGGCCGGCATCACCACCCGTTCCACACCCACGGCAACAATTTCGACCTGATCGCCCGGGACGGGAGACAGCTGTCCGCGCCGTTGTCCGACTTTACCCAGACGGTTGCCCCGGGAGCGACCTACGACGTGATTTTCACATGGGACGGCCGGGAACTCGGCTGGGACTATTACGGGCACAGTTTCGACCGCAAGGTCTGTTCGGACGACGACAAGGTCGAGTGCCGGACTTCCGCGGACTGCGTGAGTCCGGTTGCAACCTGCGACCCGGACCCGAAATATTTCCCGGAGGTCGCGGAGATGGTGGAAACGACGCTCGCCGCGCCCTTTTCCGGTGCCGGCGCACCGGTTACGGTGGATTTCGCGTCCGCTGCCGGGCTTCCCACGACACACGGGTTCCGTGCGGTCATCTGGGACGGTTCCGCCCTGCCGGCGTGTACCCCCACGTGCAGCCCGAACGAAGATACGGGCCGGGAGGTGCTGACGGTGAAATTCAATGCCACGACTTCCCTGTTTGAAGCGACCGTTCGGGGTGCCGAGGGGACTACCGCCAACAGCAAGGCCTGGCCTGCGGGGAGCCGTATCGCCATGACCGATCACGGAAAGACCTTTGACAACGGTGTAACGAATCCCGGCAGTACCCTACCGGTGGATCTGCCGGACCAGAAGGATCTCACCCTGGGGGCCATGTGGCCCGGCAGTCCCTTTCTGGGGGACAAGGGGGACCTTCCCCCGGGTGAAGGCGGATTCAACCTCAATAATGGATTCTTTTTCATCTGGCATTCCCATACGGAAAAGGAACTTATCAATTTCGATATCTTTCCCGGCGGCATGCTGACGTTTCTTATCGTCGAGCCCCACGGCGTGACGATCCCGTAGGTGGACGACATGAGGGTGGCTTCTATGAATGGGAAGACTTGGAAGATCGGTATTGCGGCGGCGTTGTGGTATATATGCCTGGTGTGCCCCGTCCAAGCCGCGGACCTGTCGGTAACGCTCACGGCGGAACGGGCGACCCAGACCATGCCGGATATGGTGAACATCCCCGTGTGGCGTTACCGAGTGGGTCTGGATCCCGGAGGGATTACCACCGGCGGACTCCCGGGCAGCGATCCGGTGATTATCTCGGCCCAGGAAGGTGATGTCCTCACCATCACCCTGGTAAACAGCTTGTCGGCGGAGCCCACGTCCATCGTCATAAACGGCCAGCCGGCCACGGAAACGGGCGCGTTGACACCGGTGTGGACCGACGACACGAGCGGCCCCCGTACCAATAACAGCCAGCGCGTCCGCTCCTTTACCCACGAGGCGGGGCCGTCGGGCGGTCCAGGTTCGACCACCGCGGTCTACGAGTGGGGCGGTCCGTCCGGTTCAGGGTCGGGATTGAACGCCGGGACGTATCTCGTTCAGAGCGGAACCCATCCCGCCGTCCAGGTTCCCATGGGACTTATCGCGGTTCTGAAAGTCGACGCCGTGGCCGGAAGCCGGGCCTATACCGGTACGCCGAACATCGATTACGACAGCGAAACAGTTCTTTTCTTCAGTGAAATCGATCCCACGCTGAATGCGGCGGTGGATACGGGCACGTTCGGAACGCCGTTCTATCCCAGCGCCATTGACTACGACCCCGTGTATTATCTTCTGAACGGGAAGCCGTTTCTGCCGAGCGACGGACCTCTGGCGACGGT
>CAYYSS010000279.1:0-4250 GCA_964474325.1 uncultured Nitrospirota bacterium | reverse complement strand
CGGGAAACGAGGGCGACAGGTGCTAGTCTAACCCGAATGCCCCGCCGAGGACAAGCTTGCCGGGGAGAAACAGAAATTCGTCTCAACCGGCCGCAAACCACAGAGCCCGCGAAGGCGTATCCGATATTTTCGGCGAAACGATTCTTGTACGGGTTCCCTCCGTGATATGTGCGAACGTTGCGTTGACAGTCCTTTTTCTCAATATGTTTCCCGATTTACCGCTGCGGCCGTGGGGGATAAAACGCTTCCGGATCCCGGGCGTAACCTTTTGACATTGTAAAAGGTTCTTCAGTAACGTAGGGACATGGCTGAACACGGTTTTATCCATCTCATCGCCGGCGCCGACTGGGTCGTCAAGGGGGTACTGGCCATCCTCCTGTTCTTTTCCGTCTATTCCTGGGCCATTATCTTTTTCAAGTGGAGTTTTCTACGGAAAGTCGAGCGGGAAAACGCCGTGTTTCGAAAGAAGTTCCGACGGGTGAAGAATCTTGAAGGTGTTGCGGGAAAACTCGGTCTCAGCCCGACGGCGCGGTTGTACACGGCCATGGCCAGCGAACCCGCGGGAACGGGGCGGGATGAGTTCCGCCACGTGGCTCGGCGTCTGGTGGGGCTTGAGGCTTCGCGGCTTGAGCGTTATCTGAACTTTCTGGCAACCACGGGCTCGTCCACACCGTTCATCGGACTGTTCGGCACGGTGTGGGGGATCATGAACGCGTTTCGCGGTATCGGAAGTCGCGGCAGCGCAAGCCTTGCCGTGGTGGCCCCCGGTATTGCGGAGGCCCTCGTAGCCACGGCGGCGGGGCTTGCCGCGGCCATTCCTGCGGTGATCGCGTACAACTACTATCTCAGTCGCGTCCGTCGCATCTCGGTTGAGATGGAAGACTTCTCCCAGGAACTGGTCGATTTCTTTACCCATGGCGCTGACGGGGACTGAGCGGGGCGCGCTGTCCGAGATCAACGTCACACCCCTGGTGGACGTTATGCTCGTTCTGCTCGTGATCTTCATGGTGACGGCGCCCATGATGCAGCAGGGCGTGGACGTGAGCCTCCCGGAGGCCAAAGGCGCGGCCCTTCCGTCGAAGGAACGGATTGTGATCTCGGTGCGCAAGGGCGGGAAGATTTATATCAATAAAGCCCCGATTGCCAGAAAGGATCTCGCAAAGAAATTGTCGAAGGTCCTTGAAGGCCGCAAAGACCGGGAGGTGTTCCTCAAGGCGGACCACCGGGTTTCGTACGGCACCGTGGCGAAGGTAATGGGAGAGATCCGCGAGGCGGGCGTGGTGCGACTGGGAATGGTGACCGAGCCGGAACGTCGGTGAGGCCCGGGCAACCGACCCTCGGCCGAATGGCCGCGGTTTCGCTGGCCGTTCACGTGCTGGCGATGGTACTCGCGGCGGGGACGTCGCTCTTTCAGCGGGGACGATTCGTCCAGCCGAATCCGTATTTTGTGGACCTGGTTGCGTCACCGGCACCGAAGAGGCGCCCTCCGGGGGTTAAAAAACCGGTAAAAAAGGCCAAGGCGCCGGCGAAAAAACCGGTTGCGAAAAAACCGGCGAAAAAAGAAAAACCGCGGGAAAAAGCCCCGCCCCCCCCGAAGTCCGACCGACCGGCATTGAAGGCCCGGACGAAGGCCGTCGCCAAGCCCGTGGAAGACCGGGTACGGTCGGAGATCGATCGGCTCAAGGCTATCCGGCGATTGGAACGGCTCCGGGATCTCCGCTCCGTGGTAGACGTGCGGAAAGACGGAGACACCGAGGACGCAACGGATATGCAGGCCCCCGACGGGGCCGTGGGCAGTGGCGACCGCACCCATGTATACTACGGGGTGATTACCCACCGGGTGTGGGAACACTGGACCTATGCGGGCAATCCGCGGCCCGAATGGGAGGCGCTGGTCTACATTAATGTGGACGACCAGGGGAATCTCCTCCAGAAGCGGGTCGAGAAGAGTTCCGGTGACGAGGAGTTCGATCGTTCGGTCCTGCGGGCCCTTGCCAAGGCGGCGCCGTTCCCACCCCCACCCGAGGGTATCGACCGACAGATCATTTTTCGATTTCGACCGTGAGGCGATCTATGCAGACGAGACATACTCCAGCACGAAAACACCGGACCGGGTTATCGCTGTCGGCCGCGGCGGTTCTTGTGTCGGCGGCGATTGTGATGTCGGTCTTTTCCGGCACGGCACGGGCCAAGGTCTACATTGATATCACCTCGCCTTTCGACCGCCGGCTCCCCATCGCCGTTTCCGCTTTTGTGGCCGACCCCGGCCTTTCGGAGATCGTGCGGGACGATCTTAACTTCACCTATGTCTTTTCCGTAATCGATCCCGAAGGCTATCTCGAACCCGCGGCCTACCCGTTCGATCCTGTTAACTGGACACCCCTCGGCGCCGAGGCCGTCGTAAAGGGGGCCGTCCGGGCGGAAGGCAGAAATCTTGTGGTCGAAGTATCGCTCTACGATCCCGTGGAAAATCTCCGGCTCTTCAGAAAAGAGTACCGGGCATCCCGGGACCTGATGAGGAGTCTTGCGCATTCCATTGCCGGTGACGTCTACGAGGCCCTGACGCGGCAGCCCCCGATCTTCAGGACGCGGTTGGCTTATACCGCTCCGGCCGGGGACCATCGGGAGATTTTTTTTATGGACTGGGACGGACACCGGAGCCGCCGGATTACGTTCAGGAATTCCCTTACCAAGGTGCCCCGATGGTCGAATCGCGGGCAGTTTCTGGCCTACGCATCGGTAAGGAAAAACCGTTGGGGCATCTATCTGCTGGACCTCAGAAACATGACGGAACGCCGTCTTGTGGCCAAGCCGGGGCTCAATCTTCCGGGAGATTTTCTTCCCGACGACCGCTCTCTGCTCTATTCCACTTCGGCGGACGGCAACCCCGACCTGCACCGTCGCAATCTCCTCGGTTCCGGTGATAAACGGCTTACCCGTACCCCGGGAATCGACGTATCGCCGTCCCTGAACCCGTCCGGCACGGCCTTTGTGTTCGTGTCCGACCGCAGCGGCGGGCCCCAGCTGTACGTGCAACCCGTAGACGGGGGGCGAGCCCGCCGTATCTCCTTCGGCGGCAATTACAATACGGCGCCCGATTGGTCGCCCACCGGGGACAGGATTGCCTTCGTCGGCAGGAAGGACGGCTCTCTTCATATCTTTACGATGAAACCCGACGGGACCGATCGGAAACAGCTCACGTTTCACGGAACCAACGACTCTCCTTCCTGGAGTCCCGACGGCCGATACATTGCATTCGCCTCCCGGCGCGACGGTACCACCGGTATCTACGTAATGCTCGCCGACGGCCACGGGAAACGGCGGCTCACGCCCAAAGACAAGGAAGCGGATTCCCCCCGCTGGTCTCCGTATCTCAGGTTCTGAGGGGTTGAGGGCTGAAGAGGGACGTAAGACGTTGTCCGGAACCTTCGTGCCTCGGTGTCTTCCCTATTGTTGCAGAAGAATTGCCGCGAACGGGGGCCGGGCGCCCGCCTTCTCCCTTCTTCCTTCTCCCTCCCAATAGCCGTTCACCATTCACGAGTCACGGCCCTTTCCGCTCCATCGCTTTGGTTTCAGAGAAGCAGTTCGGGTGAAAATCCCCGGCGCACCGTGTTTTCGGTAACGACCCGGGGATCCACGAACTGGAGCAGATAGTCCGGCCCGCCCGCTTTCGAACCGACCCCCGAGAGCCGAAACCCGCCGAAGGGCTGGCGTCCCACCATGGCGCCCGTTATGCCGCGGTTGACGTAGACGTTCCCCGCCGTGAGTTCCCGCCGGACCCGCGCAATGGAGTCCGGACTGCGGGAGAACAGGCCTCCGGTAAGGGCATAGGGGGTATCGTTGGCCACGCTCAGTGCATGGTCGAGATCACGTGCCTTGATAACGGCGAGGAGAGGGCCGAAGATTTCCTCGCGCAGAACCCTTGATTCGGCCGGCAGATCCGTAACCACCATGGGGCCGACGTAGTGTCCCCGGTCCGGTACCGGACGATCCACGAGCACCGTCCCTTCGTTCCGTGCCAACATCCGATACCGGTTGATTTTTTCCCGTGCGTTGCCGTCGATCACGGGGCCGAGCTCGAAAAACGGGTCGGCGGGGGGGCCGATGCGGAGTCCGCGAACGGCCTCGACGAGCCGGGCCGTGAAACGGTCGTAGGCCGCCGCGTGGACGATGACCCGGGAGCAGGCCGAGCATTTCTGACCCTGGTAACCGAAGGCCGACGCCATGACCCCGAGGACGGCCTGGTCAAG
>CAYYSS010000278.1:0-4254 GCA_964474325.1 uncultured Nitrospirota bacterium | reverse complement strand
AAACGGGTATCGGGAACAAACTCAGCGAGAAACAGCGGAAGATCTTCCAGGTCAGTGCGGATTGGGCGCTGCCCGAGGCCCTGGGAGCCATGGGAATACGTCGTGAGGAGGTGAACGCGGTCATCCTCACCCACTGCGATTTCGACCACGCGGGGGGCGTGGTCATGAACGGGGAGACCGGGCCGGAGCTTACCTTTCCGAACGCGCGGCATCTCGTCCAGCGTTCCGAGTGGGAGGACGCCATGAATCCGAACATACGGTCCGCCAACACTTATTGGAAACAGAATTTCTCGGAACTTCGGGATTCGGACCGACTCGTTCTCGTAGACGGCGACTATGAGGTTTCACCGGGCGTGACCGTTTCCCGCACGGGGGGGCATACCCGTGGGCACCAGATTGTTGAAATCCATTCCCGTGGGGAGACAGCCGTACACCTGGGTGATCTTCTCCCCACCCACGCCCACTTCAATCCCCTCTGGATCATGGCCTACGACAATTTCCCCCTGGACGCCATCGAGGAAAAGAAACGGCTCGAGGAGAAATACGTTCGGGAAAAGGCCTGGTTTCTCTTCTATCACGACCCCTTCATGGCCGCCTGCCGGTTCTCGCCCGAAGGAGATCCCGTCGAGCGCTGGCCCGCTGACTGATCCGGCATCCGGTCGGGCGGCTTGTTCCCGGCCCTGATCCGCCGCGGGAATCGTGCGCCGCCGGGCAGGATGCGCTCTCTCCTTTGTACCTTGAGACGAAGTGCCGCGAACGGCTGTATCTTTACGCTTTCTTGTCGGTGCAGGACCACGCTATGCATACAGGAACCAGCAGGGTGCCTTCAACTTTGCTCAGACGTGCTGCTCCCCCGGTTTGCCCCCCCGGCAGACCCGACGGCTGAACTGCGGTCTTCTTCCGCCCTCTAATCGCCCCGGGTATCTCCGGAATCCATCCTGCAGTCCGTCGGGTAATTTTACCTTTACTCTGCCGGAGTGCTCGGGCACTCTACGGGGGATTTTGCGCCGGGGCGGGCCGCACCGGCGGATAAACACCGTACGTAACGGATAAGGAGGAGGAAATATGAATCGACGTGTTGTTGTTTCGCTTTTTATCGTTCTGTTTTTCGCAGGGACGTCCGCGGCCGCCGGGGGGGATCCGGGGGCCGATCTCGGAAAGAGCTTTTCGGCGATCAAGCGGCATATCGTCACCCGGCCGAAAAAGGCTGCCGAGGAGCTTGCCGACGCCATGGCGCGGCTCGAGGAACTCAAGGCGGCGAATCCGGACGATGGCCGGATCCCCGCCTTCGAGGCCCAGGCCGAAAAGCTGAACGAGAAACTTGAAAAACGGCTGGGCCATCGGGTCAAACCCGTGGGCTCAAGCGGCGCGGCCCCGCTTCCCCCCGTCCCTGTTCCGGCTCCGGTCAAAGCCGCGCCGGTGAAGAACGCGGCTACCCCGGCCACGGGGGGAGCGAAGCTTCCGGGCGGGGTGAGGAGCCGGATCAGGAAGATCGACCGGAGCCTGGACGCCGCGAAAACCGCCCTCGGCAGGGGGTCGGTGCAGCGGGCCGAACTCGAATACGGGAAGGCCGCGAAGGCCTTCGATGAAATCAAGACTCGCTACGCGGCCTCCGCTCCGCCGGATCATCCGGAGATGGCCGCCGTTTCCGCGCGCATGGCGGCGGTGAAGGCCGAAATCGACGGCGCCGCCGGCGCGGCAGCTTCGGACAAGGCGGCCCGGGCGAAGGCGGCCGGGGAGAGCCGGGCCCTTGCCGAGCAGTGGATCGCCAGGATGAAGCCCTTCGTCACCCGGGACGACCCGAAGTACCTCGATACCACGGCCTGGGGCAAGGAGTCGGAGGATTTCAAGCGCATCCGGACCAACTACGGCGAGGCCGCGGCCCTTTTCGCGGAGTACGGGAAGGTGGACTTCCCCCTCGGAAAACCCATGGCGCTTCAAAACGTCGAGCGGAAACTCAAAAGCGCCCTCGACGACCTTCGGGGAACCTACGCCCGGGAAGACACGGAGAAGGCGTCCGCCGGATGGCTCGCCCGGCTCGAGCCCTACGTCACTTCCATGGGGCCGAAGAACCTGGTCGTGAGTTTCACGAGCAGCGTGAGCGATATGGAGCACCAGAAGAAGATGTACGACGAGGCCTCGGCGGCCTTTGCGGAATACCGGAAGGCGGATTTTCCCCTCGGGAAATCTCCGCGACTTCAGCAAGTTGAAGACGAACTTGCCGAGCGGCTTGCGAAATTCCCCGAGGTCTACCGGCGGAGCGTCGGCGCCCAGGCCGGAAACGCCGAACAGAAGATCGACGAGGAAATCGCCTTTCTCGAGAGCAGACAGGAGTGGAAGACCGACACGACCAAGCGCCCCTACTGCCTGAGCGACGAGCGAATCTCGGCCGCCCGGGCCCGGGTCGATACGGCGGCCGGCGTACTTCCGGCCGGGGATGCTTCCCTCAAGCGAATGCGGGAGAAGATGGCGAAGCTCGTGGCCATGAACGACGAGCGCCGCAAGGTCCGCGCCGAACGGACCCGCATGGAACCCGATCGGTTCTCGGGCGACGGCGGGGGCGCGATCAGAAAGAAGGCGGAAGAACTGGTTACGGGCAGGATACGCGGCGCGAAGGTCCTCCGGTCCGCGGTGATCAGCGAGGACTGGAAGGAGGAATCCGTGCAGGAGTGGACCGATACGACGCACACCGCGACCCGGTTCCGCACCACGAGGAGCGTGACCGCCCAGGTGGCGGCCAGGAAGAAAGACGGCGAGGTGCGGCTCTATACCCTGCACGTGGCGAAAGACCGCCGCGCCGACGGTTCCTGGGGACCGCTCTACGGAAACCTCCATTCGGATATCGGAGAACTCATGCTGGCGAAGAACGTGGGGAAATAGTCCCATCAGGCGGGCGATCGGCCGGTGCGGGCCATGCGCACACGCCTGCCGCGGATTCAGGCGCACGGCTACGTGAAAAATCGGTATTCGGCGGCGGCTCTGCGCCAAGGATTTCTCATTCTTGAATATGAAAGGGGTTTGAGGTCATGAGTAAGAGGATGCTGGCAGTTTTTTTCGGGCTGACTCTCCTTGCCGGGGCGGCGGCGGAGGCGTTTGCGGCCGGCGTTCCGGCGCCGGTCTCGCCGGGCGGCGGAAACGCCGACGGAACAGGGGCGAGCACTCCCTGCCCGACCTTCAGCTGGGGGGCGGTGGATGGTGCGAACGCCTATGAACTCGCGGTCTTCGAACTGGTGGGTGAGGACCTCTCCTTCGACGACAGCCTTGCGATCGCAGGCGATCCCGTCCTCAGAAAAACCATCCCCGCGCCGGCTCTTTCCTGGACGCCCGGCGCGGGTCAGTGCCTCCGGCCGGACATGAGCTATACGTGGTATATCCGGGGCGTCGACCGGGAGGGTCCGGGCCCCTGGTCCGCGGGGCAGATGTTCGGTGTGCTGTCCCGTTTCTCGGACGAAGAGTTCGACGCTGCTGTTGCTGCAGCCATCGAACGGTATATTTTGGAGAAGAAGGCTTTCGTCCCCCCGTCGGCCGCGGGGCCGTCCACGTACCCGGGGGTAAGCTGGGAAGATGTTCCGTTTTCCGGGACGAGAGGCGGAGATGAGGCGAACCGCTACTCCGTGGCCGATGTTTCGCTGAATGCCATCGTTATTATCCCTCAAGACGGGTACGAGGGGGAGGGAAGCGTTTATGGTTACTCTTCCGGCAGCAATATGGGTTACATGGGCGGTTCTCGCATAGGGGTCTATGGAAAACATTCGGACCAGACGAGCGGGGCGGCAGTGCGGGGTTTTGGGACGGGTCCGCTTTCGACCGGCGTATGGGGCGAGAGCATGGGCGCTGAGGCCAACGCAGTTTCCGGGAAGGCGACCGGGTCCTACGGGACGGGCGTCTACGGGTTTGCCAATAACACGGGGGATTTCGAGAATCATGGAGGATGGTTCAAAGCCCTGGGAGAAAAGGGAATCGGTGTATACGGCGAGGGTGCCTCGACCGGTCTTGCCGATCCTGTTGGCGAACTAGATCAGGCGGCTACCCATAAGAAGAACTTTGGCGGCTATTTCGTCGGCCGTGGGAGCGCCGCCCGCGGGATTTACGCCGAGGCGGTTAACGGGCAGATTTTCATTCCGTGTAATGGGGAAGGCGGCAATCCCGCCTGGGGGCACCCCTCGGACTGTCTCGCGTATGGGGGAGTGTTTCGTGGAGGCGCTAAAGGGGTCGGGATCTACGCGGAGGGGTACAACGGCATCGTAGCGTATT
>CAYYSS010000277.1:0-4254 GCA_964474325.1 uncultured Nitrospirota bacterium | reverse complement strand
ATCCGAACGGTCTTCCGCCGCGACGATCGTCCGGAAACGACGTTGACCTGTCCGGCCGGAAGGCCGAGAGCCTTGGCGAGTAACCGCTCCAGGGCCTTATTGGCCTTACCGTCGACGGGGGGTGCCGCGAGACGGACCTTCAGTGCGTCGCCCTGAATACCCGCAAAGGCCGACTTCGGGGCCCGGGGGTCCACCTTAACCCGAAGGAGCAGGGAGCCTTTCCGCTCCACGTCGAAAACAGGGGAAACCATCCGATCAGAAGCCCGCCCGGGGTTTTCGGTGTACGCGGCGGGTCCCGGTTGGGAGATGAGTCCTCGGGATCACGTCAGACCTTATGACATACCCGACAGAGATCCCGCTGGGGCATACGAAGCAGTGCCGCTACGTTCGGGGTGTGTACCGCGTGACAGGTACGGCAGGCGATCTTTCGGCCCCGGCCGAGGGGCAGCGGGGCCGTATCGTATCCGGGGCGAATCCCGATGGCATGTTCCCGGCCTCCCTGGATCCGGTCCGGGTGGCAGGCGGCGCAAGCGGAGACGGGCGGGATGGTGACCCAGGCGTCCCGGCCCGGCGGTGTATGGCACTGCGCGCACTCGACCCCGAAGGCGCCGTGGGGGGTTTCCACCGCCGGCGCGCGGGTTGCGACGGCCGCCGACACGGCCATGACCGCGAAAAAAACGATCTTCCTCATGTCACCCAATCTACCAACCCTGAGGACGAAGGTCAACCTTGCAGCGGCATAAAATACGGGCCCGGCGTCCTCAGAAAAGTCCGCAACACGGCATGAAGGGCGCAGGCGATAGGCGTTGGGCAATGGGCGAGCGGGGAGTTCCGGGTTCAAGGTTCCGGGTTTGAACACTGGTAACAGGTGAATGGTGAAACGTGAAGGAAAACCGCCGACTGCCGACTGTCGACTGCCGACATCTTTTTCCCTCCCTTATGTCTCACGTCTCCCTTCTCACCTCTTACATCGGCCGGAAGGCAGTGAGAAACCCGGGTTATAATCCGGTGTGCAGGGTTCCGGATACAGGACACGGTATTTTCGCGGCGGCCGTTTTGTCGATGAAGAGACGGAAAATCCCGACGGCGGAGGCGTTTCCGGCCCTGTCGTGCCGGAACGCATTATCTGTCCGGCGTTTGTGGACGCCCACGTTCATCTCTCTCATTCGTCCCAGGTGGCTACGGCGGCCGAATGGGGCGTCTACGGCCTGCGTGATGCCGGTGACCGTCGGGAACGCGGATTGGCCCTCCGGGGCCGCCGTGTCGTCTCTTCCGGCCCGGCCCTTGTACCCGGAAAGGGGTACGGCGGTTTTCTCGGCCGACGGGTCGGGAACAGGAAGGAGATCGAAGAGGCCGTCGCGGACCTCAAGAAACGGGGTGCCGGGTTCATAAAGGCCGTTGGATCGGGGCTCGTGGATCTCAAACGGCCCGATACGGTGAGCCCCGGAGGTTTTGCGGAAGAGGAGTTGCGGATAATCGTCGAAACGGCCCGGGGGCGGGGGCTCCCGGTTTCGGTCCACGCAAACGGTGACCGGGCGATCAGAGCGGCTGTCAGGGCGGGAGCCCGGTCGGTGGAACACGGTTTTTTCGTCCGGTCCGAGACCCTGGCGATGATGGCCGACCGGGGCGTATTCTGGGTCCCTACCTTCGGGGCGTTGAAGGCCGCGGCGGGAAAGGATCGGGAGGCCCGGGTGCGGGACATCCTCGCCCTCCACGGTGACCGGCTCTGCGAGGCGGTTGAGCGCGGCGTGCCCCTGGCCGTGGGAACGGACGCCGGATCCCCCGGGGTAGCCTTCGGGGCGTCGTACATCGAAGAGATGGTCCTCTGGCAACGGGCAGGGCTGGACCTTGCGGCGGTACTCGATGCCGCAACCCGCGGATCGAAAGCCCTGGCCGGTTTTACGGATGTGCCGGGAACGATTACCCTTCTTCGGACAGACCCGGCAGGCGGAACGCCGTTACGGGTGCTGGCGGGCGTCCATTCAGACCCACCTACGGAAGAAGAAGACGAGAAAAGCCGTGACGGAAAGTGAGAGGGATATGGCGATGGTGATAAGGAACGCCAGGGGAGAGTCCTGAAAGGGTAGTTCCACGTTCATCCCGTAAAAGCTCGCCACCAGGGTAGGGAGCATCAGGATAATGGTGATGACCGTCAGTGTCTTCATCACTTTATTCAGGTTGTTGGAAATGATCGAGGCGTAGGCGTCCATCATACCGCTCAGGATATTCGAATACACGCTCACCATATCGATCGCCTGTTTGTTCTCGATCATCACGTCTTCCAGGAGATCCAGATCGTCTTCGTACATGGGAATGAGTTTGGACCGGTGGAGCCGCTCGAAGATCAGGCCGTTGGACGTAAGAGACGTCGCGTAATAGACCAGCCCTTTTTCCAGTTCCAGAAGTTTTATCAGGTGTTTGTTCCGCTGGGAGCGGTGAAGCCGCCGTTCGATGTCGTTAATCACGTTCCTGATCTCTTTCAGGTCGCGGAGATAATACGTGGCTGTCCGAAAAAGTATCTGGAGCAGAAACCGGCTCCGTTTATTCAGATCGAAATGTTTGACCCGACCCTCGAGAAAATCCGAGATCACGGAATGGTTCATCCCGCAGATCGTGATGATTATGCCTTCTTTGATGAAAATACCGAGGGGAATAGTCGAATAGTGGACTCCGTCATCCCGCGTCTCCCGCACGGGGAGTTTGAGAATAATGACCAGGGTGTCTTCGTCCTGCTCGATCCGGGCCCGTTCCTCGGGGTCCAGGGCGTCGTTAATGTGGCTGCGGTCTATGGAGAATTTATTTTCGAGAAACTCCAGGTCCGTTGGCGTCGGTTCACTGAAGTTGACCCAGCAGTTCGGTTCGACCCCGTCAATTTCCGTGCAGACGTTCTGGACGTCTTTGTAAATCTTGTACATTGTCGCTGACCGTCCATGGAGTTCGGTGTCTACTATAGCATTTCCCCGGGGAGTCCGGTGTCTACTATAGCATTTCCCCGGCCGGGACGGCAATGAAAAACAGTTGTCGGAAAAGGACTTCCATCGACGACGGTCCGCGAAAAAGTTCAGCCACAGATGACACAGAGAGGAAGGAGGGGGAAAAGACAACGGCAAAGAGGCTCCGTTGTATACGTGTCGTTCACCCCTTCCAAATCCTTATCTCTTCACCATCTGTGCCCTGGTGGCAAAACAGAGGTTTTTCGTTTCTTCCCCTGTTCTTTCATCAGACGTGTCCATTCGCGACTTTGCTGCGATGTGGAAAGGGGCATCCGCGCGGGTCGGGACGCTGCCTTCCTGCCGTGTCTCCGAGGCCGCCTTGGGCGTGCTAAACTGAACGGACGGCGGCACCGACGGGTCGCCGATTGCGCGACGCGTCAAAGACGGGAGGTGCAGCGCTGGCAGGGGAATCCATGCCCCGGGCATTGGAGGTCCGGGGGCTCGTAAAACACTACGACGGTCTCCGGGCCGTGGACGATTTTTCCTTCGGGTTGGATGCCGGGGAATTCGTCGGTCTCCTGGGCCCGAACGGTGCGGGAAAAACCACGACGATCAAGTGCCTGACCGGTCTTATCAGGCCCACGGCGGGCGACGTGCACTATTTTGGCAAGGATTTCTTTCGCCGGACCGTTGAGGCGAAACGCCTGATCGGTGTTGTGGCCCAGCAGAGCAACGTGGACAGGGACCTGACGGCCTACGAGAATCTCAAGCTCCACGCCCTTCTGCACGGCGTGCCGGCGGCCGAGCGCCACGAACGTATCATGAAAGCCCTGGACTTCGCCGGAATCGCCGAACACCGGGACCGACGGGTGCGGACCTTCTCCGGCGGAATGAAACGGCGGCTCGTGATCGTCCGTGCCCTTCTCCACGAACCCAAGGTCCTTTTTCTCGACGAGCCCACCGTTGGACTCGACCCCCAGATCCGTCGGGGCCTCTGGGACCTTATCGTTAAGGTCAACCAGATGAAGAAAACGGCGATTCTCCTCACGACCCACTACATCGAAGAGGCCGAGAAACTCTGCGGCCGGGTACTGATCCTGGACCGGGGCCGCGTAATTGCCGAGGGGGCGCCCGACGTTCTGAAGCGGAACGTGGGCAAATACGTACTCGAGCGATTCATGGAAGACCGGATTGAAGAGGATTTCTTCGAACGGCGGGAAGATGCCCTGGACGTACTCAGGGCCTGTAGGCGAACGTGCAAGGTGAGGGGAGTAGCCCTGGAGGCAGTGGTTATTCGCATTACCGGGTGGGTCAGTGTTGG
>CAYYSS010000276.1:0-4280 GCA_964474325.1 uncultured Nitrospirota bacterium | reverse complement strand
CCCGCATTCTTTCCTTCGCTGATAGCGCGGATCCCGCTCAACTCTCCTGCCATTTCACCATGTTCGTCGATGAGCTTCAGCGCAAAAAGTTCACTCGGGAATACCTCTCCGTTTTTCTTCCGACAATCTATTTCCATGTGTCTTCCGATCGCCTTGCCATGGCGGTCGAAGATCTCTCGTCCTGCTTGGGAGAACGCTGTTTCTTCAGCATAGAGAATCTTCGTATCTTTTCCCCGGATCTCATCAAGCTGATATCCAAAGAGGTCCTGAAGAGCGGGCTGGTTGACGTTGACGATCTTTCGGTCAAGATCGGCCACAACAATAGTGTCTCTCATGCTTGCGAACAGGTTTTCATAGTTCTGTCGACTTCCCAACAAGGCGAGTTCCGTTTCCTTCCTCTCGGTTATGTCGTGCAGAAATCCAACAAGTTTTTCAGGGCGGTCGACTCCGGAAAGAACCGAAACCACGCATTGTATCCAACGTATATCCCCGTCCTGCGTGATGCAGCGATATTCGAATTCGTGGTCCTCTCCACGTTGCGAAGCCGCCTCGCAGAACGCTACGGATTCTTCACGGTCGTCAGGATGAATACGTTCAGCCCATACGTCAATATTTTCCCAACTTTCGGCCCGATACCCGAGAAGGCGTTCTATCTGCGGCCCCACATACGTGAACCGGCCTGTAGCTAAATCCAGCTCCCACGGAACTGCTTTCGTTGATTCAAGAAGCCGGCGATACCTTCTCTCACTGTACGACAGTTTTTCGGAAACTTTTCGTTCTTTGAGCTTTGCCAGGCCGATGTTCGCGACGAGCTTGGCAAACTTTGAGAGAAACTCCAGTGCAGACCGAAATCTTTCTTCAGAGAAGACCGGGACTTCGTAGAACGCTTCCATGTAGCTGTTTTCATCGAAACCAAACCGCCTTGCCTGTTCCCGAAAATCATTGACCACCGTTTCGTCAGGCGGTTCCATAAACACCTGTCCCGCAAAGACATTTGCGACATGTTTTCCATCGATTATTACCGGGGAGGAACCATCAACAAGACCACGGGGACATTTGTAAAGCACGTATTCCTCGCCGGACTCAGTCCTCGTACGAATGCAAATATCGCTTTCGACGCATTCTTTTAAGGTGTCGGGATTCTGACGGTGAAAGTCGGTACAAATGCGTTGCCATCCTGAACCGGTGAGGACGTCTCCCTCCATCGTAATCACGGCTGACGGGATGGACGTGGCGTCGTAAAGCTTGTCCGTAAGTTCCTGGAGCGCCGGAACGTCAACTACGTCTTGAAACCGGTACGTCATAAACCCCTCCGTTCACCTGCTGGTAGATTTAAAATTATCAAGTGATCGGTCGTCCGTCAACTGATTTTCGTTTCCCCTCGGTCGTAAAATCGCGGCGGAATCCCGCTTCTTCCGCTGAATCCGAAACCGATAATGAAATCAGCAATCCAATCGTTACGTATACGCTATTTTGGACAGCAATGCTTTTTGTTATCCTTAACGGCATAAAATACGGGGCCGGCGGGCGCATTCTCCTTGATTTTGGCGGATAATTGTTGCAGAATGGAGACCAGATTCCGCGGATGCGCCGGGTGACGTCCGCCCGCCGCGGATTGCCGGATAGGGCGCCGATCGGGGACACGCCCGCCGCCGAAGGAAATTGCCGATAACTATGAGCGAACAAGGACAATCGCAATTCCGCTTCGATGCGGATGTTGATGGGGGCGGCGTGGTGCACGATATTCTGATAAGTAACGCCGTCACCGGTTTTTTCAAAGATCCGTACATTTCCACGTTTACATCTCCGGACTTTCGTCGCGACCTGGCGCAGCAGTTGGAGCGGGCGGCTCGTGCAGGGTTAGGGGCGGAACTGGCGCAGGCAAAACGCGCGTTTCTCGAGGGACTTGATGAAACGGCCGTATCGGAGATAATGCTCGAGGTTATCCAGTCAGAGGTCGTAAGCCAAAAGGATTACCTGAAGGTCCTTACCCGGCTGACTGAAATCTCGAAAGCCCTTGTCGACCGGGGACGATTCGAGGCGGTTCTCAACATCTACAACACCCTGTATCCCCAAACCCTCGGGGGGCGCTTCCAGACGGAGGCGCAGAGCACGATACAGTATTTTTTCCGCTCCGAGCCCTTTCTCTCCAGTTTTCTCAAGGCATTACGGGTCTGGGGCCCCCGAGAATGGGAAAGCGGCGTCAGACTGGCGCGCGCGCTCAAACCGGAGGTTATTCCCCTGCTCCTGGATCGTGCGATGGGCGAAAGCGATGCGGCGGCGAGGAAGTATCTCCTTCACGTTCTTGCGGAGATGAGAAGTGACGTCCTTCCGGAAGTTCTTGGGCGTCTCGGGTCGTCGAATGAGCCGGCGGTGGTGCGCACCCTGCTCTATCTCGTCCGGAAATGCGGGAGTTATCGTAATGCGGACCAGCTTAAAAGCCTCTTGAAACACGCAAACCCGGCAATCCAGACCGCCGCCGTACGCACACTTCTTCATTTTCGCGCCGGCGAGGCAGTACCCCACCTGAAAGTTTTTCTCCAATCGGCGGACCCCGCCCTTCGATCCGAAGCAATCGATCTGGCCGGGATCTATCAGGTAAAGGAGGCCGTTTCAATCCTTGCCAGGGACCTTGAGGGAAAAGGCCTCTTTGGCGGCAAGGCGGCCGAGAAGATCGCCGTGGTACGGGCCCTCGGCCGCATCGGGGACCCCGCCGCGGCCGACGTACTCTATAAGGTCGTGACGACCCGCACCCTGTTCCGCAAAGGGCAGCTTGAAGAATTGAAGGCCGAGGTCTATCGAAACCTCAAGAGTTTTCCCCTGGACGCGATAGAACCTATCCTCGAAGTCGGCGTGAAATCCAAGAACCCGGAGATCCAATCCATCAGCCGGGATCTGCTGACGGCCTTCTATGCAACAAAACAGAAGGGTTCCGATGCCTGAACGGATAACCGGTATCCTGGCCGACGTGATGATCGCCGCGGAGAACTCCGGACTCCAGGCCAAGGACCCGGAGGCGGCGCAGCGACACGCGGAAAAGGCTTTAGCCGAATTGGACGCGTTTTTTCTGGACGATGCGGTAACCTTCGTTCTGCTTGGGAACATCCTTCTTTTTAACGACTTTATCCGGGTGTCGGAAAAAAGCCCCGCCGTCAAGGCGTTCACGGAAAAACTCCGGGAGAAAACGATCAAGAGGATTCAAATCGGCCGGGGCGTTACAACCGAAGAATTCAGAAGATTTATTGCGGAACTGGCCCAGCCCGGGAAGGTGCCCGACTCTTCCGCCCACATCGATCTCAGCGTGTATCAGCCGAGTCTCAAAGCCGAACTCGGCATCGGCGTATCCCACGCCATCGAGCGCGGGGCAAAGCAGGTCCATGAAGTCTTCGCCGGGCTTGAGGAATTCGGAAAACTCAACGTAGGCGGGCTGGAAAACGTGGTTGTCTCGTTGGTCGGCGCTTTACGGCAGGAACCGAATGTGCTCGACCATTTGAACGTAGTGGACACATGCAACGTGCATCCACTGGCCCGGCATGCCGCCAGGACGGGACTCCTGACCGTATTTCAGGCGGAACCGTTGGGGCTTGAAGGGCACGTCCTCCACGAGTTCGTTTTAGCGGGAGTCCTCCACGATATCGGGTGGTTTCTTCTTCCGGAGGACATTCGAAAGTATGCGGCCGTCGACACGGAAGAAACGTGGCACGCGGTCCAGGGGCATGCCATTGCCGGTGCCATGTTCCTGTCCGAAACTGTGGAAGCGTCGTCGTTAACGGTCGTGGCGGCGTTCGAACACCATATGAAATTCGATGGGAGCGGCTACCCGGACACGAAGCGGCGCGGGACGATTCAGAGCCTCGTCAGTCAGATTGTGGCCCTGTCGGATTTCATCGACGCACTGCTTACCGGTCGCGCCGGTCGCCCGGGGTTACCCGTAACTGCCGTCGCCGGGCTTCTCCAGGAGCTTTCCGGAAAAGATTTCAGCCCCGCGCTGGTAACCAATGTTCTCCGGCGTTTGATCTCCGTAAAGGCCCTGTAATTCGCCGTAACGTGCCGCCTCCCTCTTGCGAAAGCGGATATGCCCCGGTTAACGTGAAAAGAGCGGTTGTTTGCGGTCAGGCCGTACACCGGGCGAACGCCCTGGTTTTTCACTGAGGAGACGGAACATGATGTCGGTTCTGCGCACGTTCAAGACATTTCTCGAGCGGGAACTCTGGGCCCTCGACCTGGACGAACTGAAGGGAATGAAGGGGTTCGCCGTGCGGGCGCTCCGCCTGGGCTAC
>CAYYSS010000275.1:0-4288 GCA_964474325.1 uncultured Nitrospirota bacterium | reverse complement strand
CCGGAACCCCGAACCTTGTTTTATGCCGTCTTGCGGATTTTTTTGAGGCCGCCGGGCCCGGATTTTATATAACTGTAAAGTTCCCTCGGGGAAGACTGCGATCGATTTGCAAACAAGGGGGGCACGAATATCCCGTCTCCGTTCATCGTCGGTAAAGGAACCTTCGTGCTCGTGGCGGGCCGGATGAACATCGACTGACCCGCGGTTCTTGCGGTGTTTCGTTTGGAGGGGCCGGAAGTGATAATGCGTCCCCGGGGCCCGGCAGGGGGGGCGGTTTGACGGGCCTCCGGAGACGCATCAGATCATGCTCTGCTACTCCTCTACTTCAGGGGGCGCGATCGGCAGACGGCATCCGCCGCCGCCCCGGCGCCACAGGGGGGTTCCGGTTTCCGGATCCCGAAGCTCGATGGTCTCGCCTTCCACCGTAACGCTCGCGGCGATGAGGCGGATCGTGCCGTCGGGGAACTCGACCTCATAGCCGTCAACGGTTATCGTTTCGCCCACGTCCGGGTAGCTCACGCCCTGCTCTTCCCAGTAAAAGAATGAGCCGAGGCCGTTGACGGTTACCGACTCGGTACCTGTATTGATCACCACACCTCGGACGGCGGGGCCGATATCTTCGACAACGCCGCTTACCGTAACCGGTGTCCCGGCGAGGATATCAACGAGGGGCCCCTGTCCGCCGCCGAGACCCTGCCCCGGCATCCCCGCCATACCGCCCGGCGGGCCTCCGAACCCGAACGCCGTAGCCGCGATAAGGGCCGTGGCGAGAAACACAACAATCGCGATATTACTTCTTTTCATCCTCATATACCTCCGCAATTCTGAGATTTCGGCATTTCACCGGTCTTTACCGTCGATCCTCGACACGTCCTGCACGCAAACACCGGTTTCGTTGCCGTTCGCGATATCTATAGAAAGAAGGGTGCCAGGAGAGAGTTATTGAAAATAAAGGGATTTTACCGGTGATTCGGAGAATGTTTTCGACAAGGGGGACCGGGGCTCGACGATTATGTCGAAAATACCGGACTTCTCATGGTCCTTCTACTGCGGAACCTAAGGAATATATTTCTTTATAGCTACCCCGCGGCGATCGTCTCGCCCGTGGGCAGGGAGTCGAGGAAGTTTTGAAGAGCTTCCGGATCGGTAATGTCTTCGGGGATTCCCGTCCCCGGGTAGCAGACGTTCACAATGATTCCGATAAGCGAACGAACACTCTTATAGACCAGATCCCGGGCGAACCCCTCGGAAACCTTGTGGAGTTCCACGCTCTCTTTCCACCAGGAATCCCCGACGGGCGAAGGTTCGCAGTGGTCGTGACAGACCTGAACCACGGTGCCCCCCTGCTCCAGGGTTTCGGGAATGATGGTCTTCGCCTGCAGCATCTGAAGCCCCCGGAAGGCCGGATTACTGCCGATTCCGTGTTTGTTATGGGTAATCGGGTGAAAACGTTTGGTATTGACACCGTAACAGAAAATAATCGCCGGCTGACCGTTGTCCGATTTCACGTGCCGCGTGAGCATATAGACATATTCGTTGTAATAAAAATTGATTGCATCTTTCATCAGAACCCCTCCTATCTGCGTTTTCCGGGAGGCGGAATCACGACGCGCCGTTCCCCGCTTGCCTAAGTGGACAAATACTACCCTATTTAAAGATGCCGGTCAAGCCCTTTCGGTTAGGATTAATCATGGCCTGGGAACTTGAACAACCCCTTATCCGGCCGCCGAGCGAGAGCAGAAGCGTTTTGGTCCGTCTCACCCGGGGCTGCAAGTGGAATCTCTGCCGCTTCTGCGGGAACTACCCGAGCCTCGGCGAGCCGGAATTCTCCCGCCGCCCCGTCGCCGACGTAAAACGGGATATCGATCGCCTGAAAGAGATTATGCCTCATGCCCGGACGGCCTTTATCGGAGACTCGGACCCCCTGCAGGCCGGCCTCGAGGATTTTCTCGTAGTGGCGGACTACCTCCGGAAGGCGATTCCGGTAGAACGGCTGACCACTTATGCCCGGGCCTCGACGCTCTATAAACTCGAAGAAGGTGCCCTGGGGCGCCTTGCCCGGGGCGGCCTCAGCCGAGTGCACATTGGTCTTGAGTCGGGAGACCCTGCAACCCTGGGGTTCCATAGGAAAGGTCAGTCCCCGGAAATGATAAAGGCCGTGGCCCGGCGGCTCAAGAGGGCCGGAATCGAGATATCATTTTACGTGCTATTGGGCATGGGGGGCAGAGATCACTGGGCCCGACACATTCGCCGGACGGCCGATCTGATTAACGAGACCGAGCCGGAGTTTTTGCGCCTCCGTCGCCTGTGGATCTACGGAAACGACGGCCTGCACGGCTCCGCCGAGTGCCCGCTCTGGGAAGAGATCCGGGACGGCCGTTTCGTACCTCAGAGTCCGGAGGGAAGTGTTCGGGAACTCAGACTTCTCGTCGAGCTTCTCGACGAGTCCCTGAAAACCGCCGTCGTGAGCGACCACCAGAATAACTACGTGCATATCGCCGGGACCGTAACCGAACACAAACGGGACATGCTCGCCGAGATCGATGCGTTTCTTGCCCTGCCGCCCGAAGAACGGGAGGCCCATTACAACTCTGTGGGTTCGGGGATTTAGTCCCAGCGAATCGGGGGGTCCACGTGAAAGGGAGCGGAAAACCGCTCCCTTCTGAGCTGGAAGGCAGCCGAATCATCGGCCGCCTCTGTGGACGCGCTCAACCCCAGAACTGGTCGATCGCCAGGGACAGGTCGATGCACCGTTCCTTCTGTTCGGCGGTCAAATCGTGGGCTTTCTTCAGATTTCCCTTCAACGCGTCCATGGGGCAGGCATACTCGGCACCTTCTTTGTCGTGAATATATACGAGATTCGAATAGTCGGTCATTGTTCTAACCTCCGTTACCGTCTCTTCTGTAATCGTTAACGTCTCGCTGTCCTGGCCGTCCACTCTCCTGTTCGTACCCTCTTTATAGCACCTAAACAGGACACAGTCAATCCTTTTTATCCGCTTGGCCCGGATTTCTCATGGTGGTTCGTAGCGAGGGGCCGTAAAGGGCCGTGGATACAAGGCGCGCGCCGGTTCGGGCGCGGAAACGTACTTGACGGTACGTTGAGCACCCGAACCAAGCGCAACGCAGGAGCCTCGGGGCTTTCCGGTTCCGCAGCAGAAGAACCATGAGAAATCCGGGTTAACCTGTGGTATCTTGGAAAGGCAATGTTTTTTCGTCAAGAACCTTTACCTGGTTGGTGCAAGCTCCTCTGGCCGGTTATCTTCGCGTTATTGGCCGGCTGTGCAAGCCCCGGGAAGTTCTTTATCGAAGACGTGGTCCGTGATCCGGACGGCACCCAGAAGGTAGTGAGCCGCGGCATCGCGGATATGGTTGACCGGATCGACCGGATCATGGGCGAACCGAGGATCGAGGACCGGGAACGGATCGTCCGGGTCCGGTTGGGCGGCAGGGTCACCGTCGAAGAAGGGGGGAACCAGGACGTCTCGATCCTCGCCACGGGCCGCATACCGCTTCCGGCCCTTGAACGAAAAGCGAATGTATTTCTCGATCTCGGAGGTTCCGCGGACTCCGCATCGGATTTCGGGGATCTCGACCTGTCGGACCAGAAAACCAGTTACCGGGCGGGCCTGAGTTTTATCCGCCTCCTTCCGGACGAGTTTGTCGTGGGCGCGTCCACCGGGCTTTTCTGGCATAGCGGCATACAGACCTTCATCCGGCCCTTCCTCCGGTACGAGGACCGTCGGGATCCCTGGCGGTTTTTTGCCGAGCAGGGGCTTTTTTACGATACCGATAAAGGGTTCGGCGAAAAGACCATCGCCCACGTGGACTACATCATCAATCCCTCACTCTTTTTCCGCGTCCGGTCCTCGGCGGAGCTTTTCCAGGAGGCCCCGGGGCTCGAGATCGACCACACGCTTATCCTGCGGCAGAGGTTCATCGCCGACAGCGTCCTTTCCTACGAGATCGGCGCCGACTACAACACGGGCCCCCCCGACGACGAAGACGTGGACCAGGATGAATCGTTCGTGCAGGTCCGATGGCGGGGCCGGGTCTGGCATCCGTGGCTTGAATACGAACTGAAACCCCGCGTCACCTTCCCCTGGGACCCGGGCCAGGACGTGGAACTCAGCTGTCTTTTCGGGCTCAATATCCTTTTTGAAGACTATCTAAGACCTGCGGGCGCGACAAACGGTACGCCGTAACCCCAACGCGGACAAGCCGCATCAGGGGACGGAAATCAGTCGGATCGACCCTGCATGGGTCAGGAGACCCGATTCGGGAAGTC
>CAYYSS010000274.1:0-4352 GCA_964474325.1 uncultured Nitrospirota bacterium | reverse complement strand
ATTTCTTACGGTTTTTCTGCTGCGGAACCGGAAAACCGTAAAGCTTCTGCGTTGCGCTTGATCCGGGTGCTCGACGTGCCGCCAGGTACGCCTGTGCGCCCGAATCCGCGCCCGCCTTGCATCTATGCCCCTTCCGGCTCCCCGCAATGAAACACCGTGAGAAACCCGGGTTTGTTTTAATGTTAACAACAGGTTTTCTCCTTCCGACGTAGTTTCGGAGGTGTGCATTTGTATTTATAATGTGATAAGTACGATTAATAACCTAATTTGTTTTTTTTACTTGACTTGCTTTCCGAAAACCATATATCGTGTGTGCGCTGTTTTCTCGGGTTTTTTCGGGAACGACCTATTGGTTGTCACCAATCTATTGAAGGAGGAAAGCATGAGCGAGAAAAAGTACGAAACGCCGTTGCTTGACGAACTGGAAAAAGGCCCTTTTCCCAGTTTCGTCACCGAAATTAAACGAGCCGCGGTGCGAAGCGAAGCGTCAAACGACCTTCTTGGGGTCCTTGAACGTTGCTACAGCGACAAACGTACTCACTGGAAACACGGTGGTATCGTCGGTGTCCGCGGATACGGCGGCGGCGTAATCGGCCGGTATTCGGATGTTCCTGAGGAATATCCGGGTGTGGCCCATTTCCACACGGTGCGGATCAACCAGACCGGCGGCTTTTTCTATACGTCGAAGGCGCTCCGTGAAATCTGCGATATCTGGGACAAATACGGAAGCGGACTTACGAACCTTCACGGTTCCACCGGCGACCTGGTTCTTCTCGGGACCAACACGGACGCCCTTGAGCCCCTCTTTGCCGAATACTCTTCCCGGGGCTGGGACCTGGGAGGCTCCGGTTCCTGCATGCGGACCCCGAGCTGTTGCGTCGGCCCGGCGCGGTGCGAGTGGGCGAACATCGACACTCTGGGCATCAACCATGAACTCACCCTGGCCTACCAGGACGAGATGCACCGCCCGATGTTCCCGTACAAATTCAAGATTAAAACGGCCGGCTGCGCTGTCGACTGTATCGCCTCGGTGGCCCGGGCCGACCTCTCTATCGTCGGTACGTGGCGGGGCACGATCGATGTCAACCAGGACGAGGTGAAAAAGTATGCCTCGAACGGCATGGACATCAAGGCCGAAATCGTAGACATGTGCCCCACGGGCTGCGTGAGTTACGACGGCGAGACCCTGTCCATCGACGACAGCAACTGTTCCCGGTGCATGCACTGCATCGCCAAGATGACCCACGCGCTCACCCCCACTGGTGAGAAGGGTGCCACGATTCTCGTGGGCTCCAAGGCCCCGTTCGTGATCGGCGCGCTTCTGAGCCACGTGATCGTGCCCTTCATGCCCCTTGAGCCCCCGTACGACAACCTCAAGGAACTCATCGAGAAGATGTGGGAGTGGTGGGACGAGCACGGCAAGAACCGTGAGCGTATCGGCGAACTCATCGTCCGCCGGGGTATGCGGGAATTCCTCGAGGCCTGTGAACTCGATCCCATCCCGCAGATGATTTCCGAACCGCGCCGCGATCCGTTCTACTTCTGGACGGAAGACGAGCTGAATTAGTCCTTTCCGGTTTGGAAAGGTGACGGTTAGAATCCAGTCAGATTCGCAAACGTAAGGAGGAAAAATTATGTCTGATTTGCCGGAAAGACAGACTGATATCGGCCCACCGCATTTTAAGCAGTTTCTGCCCCCTGTAATTGAAAAGAACTACGGGGCCTGGGCCACCCACGACCGCATCGATGCCGGCACCATGGTGCACACGGCCAAGGGCGGCGACAAAATCTGGACCGTGCGGGTCGCGTCCCCGCGGCTCATCAGCACCGACTTTATCCGTGACCTCACGGACATCGCCGATAAATACTGCGACGGTTATCTCCGGTTCACGACCCGCCACAATGTGGAGTTTCTCGTATCCGACGAGAGCAAGGTCGAGCCCCTGAAGGCCGAACTCAAGGAAAAGAAATATATGGTCGGCGGGATTGGCGATGTGATCTCCAACGTGGTCCACACCCAGGGCTGGGTCCATTGCCATTCGGCGGCCACGGATGCTTCGGGTCTGGTGAAGGCCCTCATGGACAAGTTCGCCGATTATTTCACGGGAGAAAAGGAGCTTCCGGCCCGGGTTCGCCTGGCCGTAGCCTGCTGTACCAATATGTGCGGTGCGGTCCACTGTTCGGATATCGCCGTGGTGGGCATTCACCGGAAGATCCCCCGTGTCGACCATGAGATGCTTCCGCGGCAGTGCGAAGTGCCGTCGACCATCGCTTCCTGCCCGACGGGTGCCATCAGTCCGGACCCGAAGAAAAAGAGCGTGAAGATCAAGGAAGATCGGTGCATGTACTGCGGCAACTGCTACTCGGTTTGTCCGTCCCTTCCGATTTCCGACCCCGTAAACGACGGCGTTGCCATCGTGGCCGGCGGTAAGATCGGCTCCCTTCGGTCCGATCCGAAGTTCTCCAAACTCGTGGTTCCGTTCCTTCCGAACAATCCGCCCCGGTGGCCGGAAGTGACGGATGCCTTCGAGGTTATCCTGAAGAAGTACGAAGAAGGTGCCCGGAAGCACGAGCGTCTCGGCGAGTGGGTCGACCGGATCGGCTGGGAGAAGTTCTTCCAGATTACGGATCTTCCGTTTACCCATCAGCATATCGACGACTTCACTGTTGCCCGGGAGACCTACCGGTGTTCCTCGGCCTTCAAATGGTAAAATAACGGCCTCCGGGTCGTTGTTGTTTCGATACGCGGCCGGCGGGGGATCCCGAAAGGACCCCCGCCGTGCATTATCCCGATCTACCGAATAGAGGGGGTAACAAAAGATGGACAAGGAAGAACTGAAAAAAGAGATTTTTTCTCTCATCGAGGCCTCTGAGGGTAAGAAAAAACTCAAGGCCGGTGACGTTATCAAAAAGTTTGGCGATAAAGCCAGCAGGGGAGATGTGAAGGCTGCAATCCGCGAACTGGTGGATTCCGGAACCCTGACCTACGCCTATCTCGGCGGAAGTTATCTCGTGCTTCCCCCGAAAGAGTAAGCGGCGGACGCAGCGATAAACGAGCGGTCGGCCGACGGCCGCGGTTGCAGTGGAAACACGGATACCAAGGGTTGTCTTGGCGGGCCTCCGCGGAGGTTCGGGTAAGACAACCCTTTCTCTTGGTCTCGCCGCCGAGTTCCGGCGTCGGGGGACCGTTGTGGCCCCGTTCAAAAAGGGGCCCGACTATATCGATGCCGGCTGGCTCGGAAAGGCGGCGGGACGCCCCTGCAGAAACCTGGACCCCTTCCTGATGGACTCCCCGGCGATCGCCTGGGCATTCATGGCGGGGGCCGGCGGGGCCGATATTGCGCTGGTCGAGGGCAATAGAGGGGTCTTCGACGGGGTCGACACCGAGGGCACCTACAGCACGGCGGAATTGGCAAAACTCCTGCGTGCGCCCGTTATACTCGTGGTCGACTGCACGAAGAGTACACGAACGGTCGGTGCTCTTGTACTCGGGTGCCGACAGTTCGATCCGGACGTTCCCTTCGGGGGTGTGGTGCTCAACCGGGTTGCGGGAACCCGTCAGGAGACCCTGGTCCGCCAGGTGGTGGAAGAACGGACCGGACTCCCCGTTGTCGGGGCTTTGCCCCGCCGTCCGGCCTTGATCGGCGAACGGCACATGGGGCTGACGACGCACCGGGAGGCGGAAGAAGTCGATCAGGCCCTTGAGGCGGTCGGTACGCTGGTGCGGGAATACGTGCAGGTGGACCGGATCGCGGACATCGCCCGGGGGGCCGGGCTGATCGATCTGGAGGCCCGGGTACCGGAACACAACACGTCGGTGCCGACATCCGGGGTCCGGATCGGTGTCCTGAGCGATACGGCCTTTCAGTTTTATTATCCGGAAAACCTCGAGGCCCTTGAAGGCGGAGGTGTCGAGATCGTTTCGGTAAACGCCCTTTCGGATCCGGCTGTTCCCGGGGACATACACGCCTTGTACATCGGCGGGGGATTTCCCGAGACCCAGGCCGCCCGCCTCCATGAGAATACGGAATTCCGCAGGAGCCTGAGAGACGCGGCGGAAGATGGGCTTCCCATCTACGCCGAATGCGGCGGGCTTATCTTTCTCGGCACCTCGATCCGTTCGGGCCGGGACGTCTTCGATATGGCCGGCGTGCTCCCTATTTCCTTTTCGATGGAGAAGAAACCCGCGGCCCACGGTTATACGGTTCTGGACGTTCACGGCGAAAATGCGTTTTATAATAAGGGGCTCGTTCTCAAGGGCCATGAGTTCCACTATTCCGCGGTTACGTCCGTCGAGGCCCCGAAGGAGGCCTTCGCTTTTCGGATGACCCGGGGCAGGGGGATTCGCGACG
>CAYYSS010000273.1:0-4353 GCA_964474325.1 uncultured Nitrospirota bacterium | reverse complement strand
CCCCACCCAGAGGCCTTGAAAGGGCGGCGCCCACACGGCCGGTACCGGGTTTTCGCCGGCCGAAGCGTTTCTGTCGGCGCCGGACGAAATCCCGTAGCTCGCCGCGAGGGCTACCCTCGTGCCGGTATCGTCTTCGGCGATGATGACCGCGTCGGCCGTTCCGGTCTCCGTGGCCGGCACCGCGAGCCTGAGGATCTCCGTCGCGCCGGGGGCGACGGTTATCATAAACGGCGTCGGCAGGTCGGGCCAGGATTCCGTTCCGTTGCTGTTTAAAACCTGGTACCGAAGCCCAAGGGAGCCCGTAACCGGGATGCGGCTCAGGGTTACCGTCCTCGGCGTCGCACCCGGGTTTTCCAGCCTGAGGTAACGTCGGGGAGAGGACGAGCTGAATTCAAGCGCCCCTCCGAAATCGGGCGTTATCCGCGTGGCTCCGAGAAAATCCGACCGCCCGTCGCAATAGATCCAGAATGCCTCGCCGTCCCGCATGCGTTCGCCGCCGGGATTTTCCACGTACCGCCACGTCCCTTCCGACAGCCGGTAAAGGGGTTTGTCCGCAAGGGCCGGATCCGCGGCGAAAAATTCCGCGAAGGTGGGCGGGTGTTCGGTATTGACGTCGAATCCGGTCAGGTTGAACGAGTTCGGCGCCCACTCGGGTTCCCGCAGAACCGGTGTCCCCGTTATCGCGAGATCCTTCGGCGCCGTGCCGCCGAGTTCCACGAGATAGGCGTGATGGGCACGGACCTGGAAGAGATTCGATACGAGGGCGTCTTCGCCCCGGGATGCCGGAATCCAGACCCGCCAGCCTCCTTCCGGAACCGTTACGTCGCCGGGGTCGCGCAGAAACTGTATCGCGCCGGCGCCCGGATCCCACCACCAGACGCTTCGTACCGGGATATTCCCAAACAGAACTTCCATATCCGGCGTCTCCGGAGCAACCTCCACGAAGACTGCGTTCCAGCCGGGGCTGAGCCTGATCGTCTGGGTCAACGCAGGCGCCCCGACCGCCGCGCAGAGTAAGAGCACCGACACCACGGTCAAGATCTGCCAGCCCCTGTATCGCGTTTTCATGGTCGTCCCGCCTCCCTGATTCTCTTACCCGGACCCGCTGTCCCCGGCCGGGTTATCGCTACTGATTTTCTGATTCACTTGTCTGTTCCTCACCACGTACCCCGAAAAAGGCCCGGCCGTCGGTCCGTCCGGACAGACGGGCCTCGACGTCGGCGTAAAAACGACGCCGGATCTCGACCTGTTTTTCCTTGAGCAGGCGGGCACGGATAGTCTCGCGCACCGCGGCCAGAGGCCGGACCTCCGAGGACCTGCGATCGATAAGACGGAGGACGTACAGGACTCCGTCGGTCTCGATTACATCGCTTACTTCGCCCACGGCCGCAAGGCTCTCGGCGGCGCGCCGTACGGTCTCCGGAAGACGGGCATGCCCCTCGCCGGGGACGATCCAGCCCTGGTCCCCCCCGCGGTAACGGGTGGCCTGGTCGTCTGAATACCGAACGGCCAGGGGCCCGAACCCGAAGGTGTCTGACGAGAGACGCCGCGCCTCCTTCCGGAGCGTCTCGGCACGGTTCCTTGCCCGTTGCCGTTCTTCGGCCGTCGCCGTTGCGGACACGGAGATACGCACGGCCGCTGTACGAAACGCCCCGGGACGTGAAAATTCATCCCGGTGCTCCCGGTAGTATGTCTCGATCTCGTCGTCGCCCACGGTGACGTCTCTCAACTGTTTGCCGAGGTGATGCCGTTCGTACAGGCGCGCAACCATCCGGTCCAGGGCCTCCCGCACCTCCGGCCGCTCGGTAAATCCTTCCCGACGAACCGCCTCGACCAGCATGGCTGTACGATCCCGCTCCCCGACGACGACCGACGAAACGCCCCTGCCCTCGCCGGGATCAATACCCGCCGGAAGCCCGGGGGGGGCGCTCCCGTTCACCGACACAACCCCGCCCGCGGGTTCCGATCCCTCCGCCAAGACCCCTCCCGCACCCGGCAGGCAGACGCCGAGCACGGCGACCAGGGCGACGGCCGGAAGAGACTTCACGGCAGTGTCCCCGTTAAGGTGTTATTCGCTTCAACCATCTCAACAACGGCGTCATCCGCGTCTACAACCGCGACCACATGCTGTCCCGATGCCAGGGGACCCGGAACGTGAACCATAAACTTCACCCGGCGTTCCTGCCCCGGGCTGAACGGACGTGCGGCGTTTTCGATCCGTCGCGAACCGAGCAGTCGGTCACTCGGGTCGATCCACTCATCGAGCGAGAGGTAGAACCGGACGACGAAGGCCTGTGTTATCGGTTGAGATCCCATGTTGGCGACTCTTACGCCCGCAATGATCCCGTCGCCCGTTCCGACCACGTCACCGACCGCAAGGAGAGTCCACCCGAGGGGAAGGAGATCCGGGCCCGCCAGGGCGACGTACTCGTCCGCCCCCATGTCCACACCCCAGCCGATAACCCGGCTGTTGCCGTCGATATCCCCGGGCGGCAGGCCGGCTACGGCCGCATCGCCCCGGTCGATCACCGGTGAGTGGAGCGTCAAATGGAAGTCGGCTCCTGCGGGATCCGAAAAGAGCGGATCACGCCGGATGTTCGAGCCGTCCAGTCCGAATCCCGGATCCGTTGCGCAGACGGCGTCGACCGCATCGATATCGTTATGCCGGAAAAGAACCGGCGCGAACGTAAGATCGCCGTCGGCGTCGCCATCGAGGAAGGACGCCCGGCCGCAGTCCGTGGCCGTACTGCCCCATATAACGCTGTTTGCCACCTCAGCCGCGGCCCCATTTCCCGTCAGGAAGACGGCGAGGCCGCCGCCCTGATCGGCCGTGTTGCCGGTGAGGGTATTGTTCACAAGGTGGACGTCCCCGGCGGAACTCTCCACGGCGAGGCCGCCGCCCTGAAGGGCGCTGTTGTCGTAGGCGATCAGGTTCGCCACCGTTATCGTTCCGGTGGCCGTTTCAGCAAAAACACCCCCGCCGCGGTCCGCGCTGGAATTATTGACACGTACGCCGTCCACGGAGATATCCCCGCCGGTGGAGTAAAGCCCCATCGCCCCGCCGGTATCCCCCGGGGCCACTATACCGTTGGTAAGGGAAATCTTCTCGATCCGGGTCGCACCCCCTCCGGCAATGATGCCGAGAGGACGGCCCTCGGCAATACCGTCGCCGGTGGTGTCGCCGTCGAGAACCGTGAGGGCGGGGTCCGCCTGCTGGGTACCGCAGGTTGCATCGAAACCGCCGGCAAGGACAAGACCCCGGTCTTCCGCCGCGGTATACACGAAGCTCCCCGCATAGGTCCCCTGGGAAAGCCGTATCACATTATCCAGCCCATCCGCTGCGGCCCCGTCAAGACAGATCTGAAGCATGGCCGCCCGTTCCGCCGGAGGCGTGATGCACACCGCGACCTCGTTTGATACCCCCGTGGGGAGCCAGGGACAGACCGTGGGATCGGTGCCGTCAAGATAGTGCTGATAATCCGAAACCCCGTCGCCGTTATAATCACCGGTCCCGTCCCGGGAGAGATCCCCGAAATACAGGATTTCCCACGGATCGGGCAGAAGGTCGTGATCCGTGTCCAGTTCGAAAAGGGCCTCTACGGTCACTTCCGCGTCCAGGGTGAACGCACAGGTATCCCCCGTGGGATTCGGCCGCGCGGCACAGACCGGCAGATCCGCCCCGGCGGTCACGGAATGCACCGTCCAGCCGGCCAGGAAGGAATCCGCCGACGGCGTTCCGGTGAACGTCATATCCGTCTCCGTGATAAAACGGTCACTGCACACGGTTCCGCAGGAGAGGGGTCCGTCGAGACCGGCCGGGGTACCCGTTACCACACCCGTCCCCGATCCGGCCCCGCTCACGTCCGCTTTGTAGACTACCGTGGTCTGCTCCGATGCAACGTTGTCTCCCGGAAGAGCATCGTTGCTTGCCGAACTCACGGTCACATTCAGGCTGATGTCTCCGGCCTGCAGCGGCGCAAGCCCGCTGACCGTAACCGCGGGCGCCGGGGCCGCCCCCGCCTGTATGATGCCGAGACTGCAGCTCACGCTGTTGCCCACGGTCGCGCAGGCCCCCTGGTCCGATATGACGCCGGTAATCGTCGTTCCGGCTGGAACGTCAATATCCGCTACAACCCCCGAGGCGTCGTGGGGACCGTCGTTCGCGACCGTTACCGTGTACGTGATCGCGTGCTTGACGATCACCGGATCAATGCTGTCGGCCGCGGCGACGCCCAAGTCCGCCTCGCCGATGGAGCCGCCCTCGCCGCCGCGCACACACCGGACGTTGAGCGTCCGGCGCCTTGCCCGGGTTCCCACAGCACCCGTATCGCAATCCCCGTACCCGGCGTAGGC
>CAYYSS010000272.1:0-4369 GCA_964474325.1 uncultured Nitrospirota bacterium | reverse complement strand
AATCCTTCGTCTCCCGGAACGGCCCGCGGGGAGACACCGGACTCCGTCAGACGGTACCGCAGATAGGGTTCATCCCCCGCCGTCGCCGGAAGCGACGGATGGACCCCGAATCGGTCCGGATCAACGGCCGCCCAGTCGATGTCCTCCATACGATTCGAAAGGAGAAAATCCATGAGGACGATAACCGGCGTCTGATACGCCTCCGCAATGTCGAAAGCCCGCGAGACGATCTCGTAACACTCCGCCACGTTGGCCGGAGCCAGGACCGGCCGGGGGGAATCTCCGCTGCCGCCGAAAACCGCAAGATTCAGGTCCGACTGCTCGGTCTTCGTGGGAAGACCCGTCGAGGGACCGCCCCGCTGGGAGTCGATAATCACGACCGGCACTTCCGCCATAACCGCGAGATTCATGAATTCAACCATCAGGCTCAGGCCCGGCCCGGCAGTGGCCGTCACGGCGCGCTTGCCGGCAAACCCCGCGCCGATCGCGTGCCCCACCGCCGAGATCTCGTCTTCCGTCTGCACGACCGCCCCGCCGTGCCGGGGCAGTTCCCGGGACAGTATTTCCATGATACGGGTCGCCGGCGTGATCGGGTACCCCGCGTAGAGTCTGACCCCGGCGTCGATACAGGCCCGGGCCGCGGCCTCGTTGCCCGACACGATGGCCACGTCCCGCATGCCGCGGTCGCCGGCGTCGCTGAAATCGATGGGGTCGTTCTTTATGAGTTCGCCTTCGCCGTACGAATAGCCGAGATCGAAGGCAGTGATATTCATGTCGATCACCGCCTGCGTTTTCTTCCCGAAACGGCGGCTGATCGCCTCGTGAAACGCCTCCCGGGGCATGCGGAACACGCCCGCCAATGCCCCGAGGGATACGATGTTCCGGGAGCGCGCCGTGCGGGTGGCCTTTTCGGAGAGTTCCTTGAACGGGACGCCGTATCCCACCATGCCGGGTTCCAGATGGCCGGAGACCGACTGCTCTTCTTCCACGTAGTCGCCGGGAGAGCTGTCGTACATGACGATTCCGCCCCGGCGGACCGCGGGGATACTCGATATGGCGTGGGCGTCGTTCAACGAAACGAGACAGTCCGCTTCGAGTCCCGGCGTAAGGCCCTTGAAGGAGGTTACCCGGGTGTGGGCCACGGACTTTCCGAAACCCCGTATCTCGGCCGGGTAGGAGTCGAAGTTCATCACGTGATACCCCTGCAGGGAGACGGCGAGGTTGAGGATCTGTCCCGCGGCTATGGAGCCGTCGCCGGCGCTTCCGCAGATTTCAATGGTTACGTCCATAGTTTTTCCATGGCCGTTACCGTTATCCTTGCCCGTCACAGATTCTTCCACCAGGAGGTATTGATGAGGACGTCACCGAAGGAGAATACGCTCTTCGGCGGAACATCGGTCCGGTCGTCATCTCCAAGGACGTTGTGGGCCGCGCACTCGCCGAGACGCTCCGCGTTGGGCCAGCCGATCGATACCCAATAATTGCTCACCGCCGGATTGTAGATCTTCGCACAGTCCCCGGCCGCGTAGACATCGGGGACGTTCGTCCGCAGGTGATCGTCAACGAGAATCCCTCGATCCACGTTGATTCCGCTTCCTTCGAGAAACCCCACGTCCGGCACAAGGCCGTAGAACGCGCCCACCAGGTCCGCTTCGACCTCGGTTCCGCCTTTCGTCCGCACACGGAAGCCCCCTTCCTCACCGGATGCAAGTTCCTCGAGACCGCCGTCTTCCACAATGCCGAACCCGGCCGTTTTCAGGGCCGCGGCAAAGCGTTCGTGTCGCTGTTGGGTAAGTTCAAGAGGCCAGAAGGCATTTCCTTCAAGAAGGAAGGCCACCTCCTTGCCAATGGATTTCAGGGCCTTGCCCAGTGAGACGGCAATAAGATCGCCGCCGAGAAAAAGGACCTTCGTCACGCCCGTTAACCGCTCGCGGAGTGAACGGGCGTCGGCCAGTGTCTTCAGGACGAAGAAATCCTTGGCAAAACGGTCGTAAACCGCCGGTATGCGGGGCACCCCTCCGGAACAGATCACGAGAGCCGAGTACGTAAGCTTCTCCTTATGTCCCAGCACCACGATATGTTCGTCCGGATCGATCCGGACAACCTTCTGACTCAGCCGGAGTTTGATTTTTCGTTCCATGTAAAATTCCGGCGGATTCACGGTGAGATCCTCTTCCCGAAGCTTTCCGGCAACGAAATCCGGCAGGAGATGGCGGTTATAAAAGGCGAAACACTCCTCGGCAACGATCGTAATCCGCGCCTTCCGGTCTCCCTCCCTGAGAACCACCGCGGCCCGGTTGGCCGCAATGCCGTTTCCGATAATCACGTACCGCCGTTCAGACATCCCCGGCCTCCTGGGGCAAAAGCCGTTCGGTGAGTCGAACCCGTGTCACGCGGATACAGCGGGTCGGGCAAACCCTGAGGCACTCCCCGCACCGTATGCAGCGCTCACCGTCGATCACGATCGCCGCCGCTTCGTTCCATCGGGAGGTTTTCTCGAGCGTCCCGGAACCCTCAACACGCGACACGAGGTGGATACAATCCCGGGGGCAGATATCTATACACCACCGGCAATAGATGCAATCCGGTACGTGTATCGTGTATCTGAGGTTACAGAGATAACACCGCCGGGCCTCCGTCGCCCCCTCTTCGACACCAAGCCCCTTTTCGACCTCCGCGGCCCCGTCGGCGATACGTTCCGGGACGGCGAGGGTGGGCATCTCCTCCCGTTCGATAAAATCCCACGACCGCTCGCGGTGAGTATCGCCCGCGTATTCCACGGAAACAACCGCTCGGCGGCGCACACGCCCCATGAGGAATTCGTCGACCTCAACCGCCGTCGCCCGGGCCTGTCCGATCGCTTCGATTACCGTCGAGGGGCCGCCCAGAAAATCCCCGGCGAGAAACACGCCCTCGATATCGGTCCGTCCGGTCAGGGGATCCACCGAGGGCTCGCCGGGAAGACCTTTCCAGGCCGCCGTCCGCTCCGGTTTCTGGCCCACGGCGGCGATCACCGTGTCGAATTCCATATCGAACTCCGAACCTTCGATCGGCACCGGTCGTTTCCCGCCGCCCGGGGCCGCTTCGATTCTCGTCCGTATAAGCCGCAGGGCCTCCACCCGGTCGGTACCCACCACCTCCACCGGGGCCGTAAGACCGGTTATCCGGATACCTTCCCGCCGGGTCTCGACGATCTCCTCCTTCGCGGCCTTGAGGTCCGCTTCCGTCCGCCGGACCAGGACCGAGACCTCCTCCGCCCCGAGCCTCAGCGCGCTTCGGGCGCAATCCATGGCCGTAAACCCGCCGCCGATCACCGCCACCCGTCTGCCCACGGCCGGGGGCCGCCCCTCGTTTACTTCCATCATGAACTCGAGTCCACTTTCGCATCCTGCGAGATCCTCGCCGCGTATCCCCAACCGGTTCGAACGATAACACCCCAGGGCGAGGACAAGGGCGTCATGGGAGCCCATGAGTTCATCGAGAAGAACGTCAACACCGAGGCGAACCCCGGTTCTTACGTGAACACCCATCCGCACGATATTGTTGACTTCGTTTTCAACAACAGCGGGCGGTACCCGGAAATCCGGTATTCCGTAAAGGAGCATCCCCCCCAGTTTCGGCATGGCCTCGTACACCGTCACCCGGTGCCCGAAAAGCGCCAGAGAGTGGGCCGCGGCCAGGCCCCCGGGTCCGCCGCCCACGATCCCCACGGTCTTTCCCGTAGATGTGAACATCTCTTCCGACATGGGAAAGTCACGGGGGGCGTTGTCCGCGGCGACCCGTTTCAGGCGACAGATACCTACAGGTTGACCAAGGTCCGATTCGCCGTGGCGGCATTTCGCCTCGCAGGGGCGGGAACAGATCCGGCCGAGAACCCCGGGAAACAGGTTCGACCGTTTATTTATGAGACGGGACTGGCCGTAGTCACCGAAGTGGATTGCCGCGATATAGCCCGGAATGTCCGTCCGGGCGGGGCATGCCCACTGGCATGGGATATTCGCGCGGATATATTCCAGATCCAACGGATGGGTGCTCTCCCGTATGTTATCCGGCCGTTTTCCCACAACTGCATTATAACCACTCCGGGGAAAGGTATTGTTGCTGACAGGACAACGGGATGGACGAACCCCGTAAACACGGGGCGAACCGATAATGCAGGGTGGATTAAGCGGAGCGAATCCGCCGGATACCCGGCCACCAGCAACTGGCAACCAGCCACCAGCCACGGATTACCACGGATTGACACGGATGAAGAACGGGGAAAGAAACGGAAAACGGCTTTTTTCGCCGCGAATGGGCACGAATGAAGTGAAAAGTCTTACATTCCGCACTTCTCGGAAGTGATTTCTGTGAATTTATCAAAAGGGGC
>CAYYSS010000271.1:0-4388 GCA_964474325.1 uncultured Nitrospirota bacterium | reverse complement strand
CGAGCATCTGTATTCGTTCGAGCATCGCGTCGAGAATAACCTCGGTCTGCATCTCCGAGGTGATGAACCCCATCATCTCGCTCAGGATAGCCAGTTCCCGCACTGCGCCCTGTTCCCGCACCACCGTGGTTTCGAGCCTACCGATCTTTTCCTTGAGTGCGCTCGCCATGCCGTTCAGGTCGCCGGCAAGACCCTTGATCTCATCGTCACCGGCCAGGACGACGTGGAGATCCAGGGCACCCTGGGCAAGAGCCCTGCTTTTCCCGGCGATATCGGCCAGCGGACGGATCAACTGGTCACGGAAACGCCGGGCCGCGTATAACGCCCCCGCCGCCATCGCAAGAAAGAGGATAACTGCTATCTGCTCGAGCCGCCGTATCTGCCGGGTGATGTGTTCCAGCGCCTGCCGTGCGTCCTGGGCGTCTTCGCGCCATTCCTGCTCAATGAGCCTGAGCGCGGCGTGAATGAAGACGTTTTCGGTTCGTACCGCGGCCTCTCGGTCGACGGGCTCCCGGAGGATACGTTCAACGAATTTCTCCATCACTTGAGCCTCGCTCTTAAGTATTCCGAGGACGCGGCGTTCCTCTGCCCGGGCCGGCGATTCTTCCAGTAGCTCCCGGTAGGCCGCGAGATGGCGCCGTATCGTTTCGGCCCCTTCAGGCCATTGAGTTCGTATTCCTTGAGGTCATGGGCGAGGGCGTTCAGGCGGCCGTGCAGTCTGTGGAGCAGGTCCAGTTCCCGGTTCACCTGTTCGATCACCATCGAACCCGCTTCAAGAGAACGCAGGCCGAAAAACGCCGCAAGGATCCCTATGACGGCCGCACATCCGGCGGCGATAATCGTGTTTTTAAATCTTTTCTCTGCGCGCACCTGATCTCCCCTGTTTCTCTCTCGGCGTTTCGGCGGAATTCTTGAGTACCACGAAAGAAGTGCCGCGAAGGGCGGTCCATTGAGTTCCGCCGGCTTGGCGTTTGTGAAGCCCGGCGGCGATAATACAAGGTATGGCGGACTTCAATCTTTGTGCGGACTTTGCGCCCACGGGGGACCAGCCCGCGGCCATAGACGCCCTCGTGGAGGGGGTGCGCGCCGATATGAGGCACCAGTGTCTGCTGGGTGTGACCGGGTCCGGCAAGACGTTCACGATCGCGAACGTCGTGGCCCGTGTGGGGAAACCCACCCTGGTGATAGCCCACAACAAGACGCTGGCGGCCCAGCTTTTTGCTGAGTTCAAGGCATTCTTCCCGGAAAACGCGGTTGAATATTTCGTCAGCTATTACGATTATTATCAGCCCGAAGCCTACATCCCCACAACGGACACGTTCATTGAAAAGGATGCGCTGATCAACGAAGAGATTGACCGCCTTCGCCATTCGGCGACCCGGTCCCTGCTGGATCGGGAAGATGTTATCGTGGTTGCTTCCGTGTCCTGCATATACGGCATCGGCTCTCCGGACGAATACCGGAACCTGCATATGGATTTTTCCCTGGGTGATCGCGTGGCGCGGGACGCCTTTCTCAAAAAACTGGTCCACCGCCTATATGTCCGTAACGACGACGATTTCCGCCGAGGCAGTTTCAGGGTGCGGGGCGATACGGTTGAGATCTTCCCTGCCTCTTCGAGCGATCAGGCTATACGGGTGGAATTCTTCGGCGACGATATCGACGCTATTACGGAGATCGACCCGCTCACCGGGGCTCGGCAACGGGCCCTCGGCCGGGTCGTCCTCTACCCCAACAGCCATTGGCTGACGGGCAAGGACCAATTGCGGACGGCGATCGAAGCCATCGAGGACGAACTCCGGGACCGTATCGTCTATTTTCGGCGCCGGGGCAAGGAACTGGAGGCCCAGCGGATCGAACAGCGGACCATGTTCGATCTGGAACTTCTCCAGGAATTCGGCCATTGTCACGGGATCGAGAACTATTCCCGCCATCTTTCCGGCAGGAAACCCGGGGAACCGCCGTACACACTCATCGACTATTTTCCGGAAGACCTTCTCGTGATAATCGACGAATCGCACGTTACGGTGCCCCAATTAGGCGGCATGTACGAAGGCGACCATTCCCGCAAGACGACCCTGGTGGAACATGGCTTCCGGCTCCCTTCGGCTCTGGACAACCGCCCTCTTCGCTTCCAGGAATTCGAAAAGAAAATCCGGCGGGCCGTCTACGTATCCGCAACCCCCGGTCCTTACGAACTCGACCGGACCGGTGGACGGGTTATCGAGCAGGTCATCCGCCCGACCGGCCTGGTAGACCCCCCCATCGAAGTGCGTCCCGTGGACGGGCAGGTGGACGATCTGCTCGGCGAGATCAGGGACCGATCCGCGCGCGGCGAACGTATCCTCGTCACAACGCTGACAAAGCGTATGGCCGAGGATTTGAGCGAGCATTACCGGGATGTGGGCGTTCGGGCGCGGTACCTCCATGCGGACATCGACACGCTGGAGCGCGTCGAGATCATCCGCGGACTCCGGGCGGGCGAATTCGAGGTCCTGGTGGGTATTAACCTTCTCCGGGAAGGGCTGGATCTCCCGGAGGTCTCCCTGGTCGCCGTTCTCGACGCGGACAAGGAAGGATTCCTCCGTTCCGAGCGCTCCCTTATCCAGACCGCCGGTCGTGCGGCGCGGAACCTGAACGGCAAGGTCATCTTCTACGCCGACCGGATTACCCGTTCCATGGAATCCGCTATGCGGGAGACCGACCGGCGGCGGGGGATACAGCGGAACTATAACGAACGTCACGGGATCGTGCCCGCGGGGATTATTAAATCCGTTTCCAATCCCCTCAGCGCCCTGTACGACCAGACACACGCGGGGGTCGCGGCCATGGCCGCGGAGCCCATTGGCGACTGGATGCCGGACGATGCCGAACTCAAGCGCCTGGAAGAGGAAATGAGGTCCGCCGCACGGAATCTCGAGTTCGAAAGGGCCGGCGAAATCAGGGACAGATTGAAGCGTTTTCGGGATCATCAGGTCCGTTTCGGGGTAAAACTGTAACTTCAGGCCGCCACAGTGGTGCGGCGGTTTTGATACACAATCCCGCCTGTTTTGTATAGCCCACGCCCGGTACGCGGCGGCCGTCGCGGACCAGGCGAGGCTCCCGCCCCCCTCTCCGGCCACGGGAGCCCTGCGGGCATAAAATTCCTTTCACCAAGGCTCGAAGGGGGCCTCGACGCCTGACAGCGCCCGGGACAGCCGCGGAGTGAACGCCGTTTGGGTGCCTTGCAGGATAAGAGATTTTCCATTTTGGTATACGTTTTGCTAGGATAGTACCCCGATGCGTCTCCAGCGGACACTAAAGAACGAGGTCTTCGCCCGAGGAATTGGTCTCCATTCCGGTAAGGTCTGCAGTGTATTACTTCGCCCTGCGTCCAGGGATACCGGTGTCGTTTTTCGAAAACGCGGGGTCGATATTCCCGCCTCCGCGGAAAACGTCTGCGAAACCGCATTTGCCACCAGCCTTTGTCGAATGGGTGTAAAAATACGCACGGTGGAACACCTGCTTGCTTCCCTGTCTGCCCTCAATGTGGACAATGTAGTTATTGAGGTGGAAGGGCCGGAGATCCCCATCCTCGACGGCAGTGCCGAGGGCTACGTGGATCTGATCATGAAGGCCGGCGTTGCCCAACAGAGGAAGGAGAAGGCGGGTATTCGGGTTCTCAGGCCGGTTATCTATGCAGAGGGCCGCTCGTACGTCATGGCCCTTCCCTACCCCGGGTTTCGCATTTCCCATCGCATCAGCTTCGAACACCCACTCTTGAAGGATCAACAATACGATATCGATATTACCGAGCGGAGTTTTGTAGAACAAATCGCCATGGCGCGGACCTTCGGGTTCCTGCGGGATGTGGAGGCCCTCCGCCGGCGTGGGTTGGCTTTGGGCGGCAGTCTCAACAACGCGATTGTTATCTCCGACGACCGCATCCTTAACGGCGGCGGGCTCCGATTCGGTAATGAATTCGTACGCCACAAAATTCTCGACTGCGTAGGAGATTTCTCGCTCCTGGGCCGCCCCCTCCACGCGCGGGTTATAGCGTGCAGGTCCGGACACGCCATGAACCTGAAGTTCGTAAATCATCTCCTCCGCGCGCGTGATTGCTGGGAGCTGGAAACCCGCCGCGTCGGTGCCGACGAAGCTCCCGTCTACTGGCAACCAACGGAAGCCGCCGCGGTCGGCGCCCGATAACCGCCGACTACGCCCCCGCCTGCCTCGGCAGAAAACGGGCGCTGTAGGTATCGAAAGCAAAGCGATCGGTCATTCCCGCAACGTAATCGCACGCCGCCCGTTCCGCATTCTCGGGATCGTCGGGTGCGCGGGGTATCCGGTCGCTCCGTTCCCGGAAGTAGCCGTAGAGTTCCTTTAACATCCGCCTGGCGTTCAAAAAT